>JANMZB010000318.1:0-6352 GCA_031382725.1 Sphingobacteriaceae bacterium
GGTCATGTAACCCTGACCTTCGAATAATGCAGGATACACGGAGATTGAAGGAGCGATTGGTGCTAATTTTTCAATTAAGCCTTCGTGACTTACCCAATGGTGATAATCGTTTTTAGTAAAATTCCAAAGATGGGTGTGGCAGCCAATGCTGGTAATATCCGAAAAAGCCTTGCCCGTAAATAAGAAGCTTAGGTATTGAGGTAAATGAAGCGTATAATTTATCTTCTTGAATAATTCGGGTTTTTCATGTTTTAACCGATAAAGCTGCATACCCGAGTTTAAACTTCCTAGAATAGGAGAGCAGGTTTCTTTAGAAAGCGTTTCTTCTCCACCGTAAGTGGTATAGAACTTTTCATGAAGCTGTTGAGGGTAGGCTTTTAGGTAATTGTAAAGTGGTGTAAGTGGTTCACCATTTTCGTCTACATGAACAAGACTTGCCCCGTAGCCCGAAAAATTAATTGCTTTTATATCAAACTGATCAAGCGTTGAAGCTTCCTTTAAGGCATTAAACATTGATAATCTAAGCCCGTCAAGATCCTCGCAGATATCCCCATCTTCATCAACTGTTTCTATTAATTGTGCAGTTTTTTCGTAAACGATGGCGTAATGTTCATCAAAAAGAAATAACTTTTTATTGGTCTTGCCAATATCAAAAATGGCAATAACTGGAATCTTCATGCTTGAGTTAAGATAGGAAAAATTGCTTTATAAGCCCCGAAAGGGGTTTATAAAGCAAAAACATCTTTTATAATCCTGTTGCGACAGTTTTAAGACCGCGTTGCTGAATAAGCTTTTTTCTTATTTTCAACTCCCTGAATAATTCTAATGGCTGAATTGCAGCACCGGAGTTTAATCTTGCCTGGGCCACTATGGGGCGCACATCTGTGCGGAAAGCGTCTTGCAAAATTTCCTGGCAACGAGCTACATCATTTTGTTGTTGTGCTGCTGTTAAAGCTGCCCGGTCTATCAAAAGTGCCTGTGTATAAGCGATCATAATTGCTTCTACAGATTGCATCAAATCCTCGAGAGGATCTTTTACATTGTGAGATGCATCGATCATCCAGCCTAAACTGGTGGCATGCTCCATCCCTCGGGCGTCCATTCCCTCAACCAGCTCACTAAAGATCAGGAAGAGTTGATAAGGTTTTATGCTTCCGGTGGTAAGGTCATCATCGCCGTATTTTGAATCGTTAAAATGGAAGCCGCCAAGTTTGCCTTCCATCAGCAATAGCGATACAATCTGTTCGATGTTTGCATTAGGAAGGTGGTGTCCTAAATCTACAAGCGTTTGTGCTTTAGGCCCAAGTTTAGAGGTATACAAGTAAGACTGGCCCCAATCCGCTACACTTGCCGAATAGAAATTAGGTTCATAGGCTTTATACTCTACAAACATTTTCCAGTTTTCGGGCAAAGCAGCATATACTTCCTGCAAGCTTTCTAACGTATTTTGAAACGCTTTTCTGAAGTTTAACTGTCCAGGAAAAGTTGACCCATCGGAAAGCCAGACAGTAATTGATTCTGAACCAAGCTCAACTCCATGGCGAATAACTTCGATATTATGGTCTATTGCTTGCTGCCGAACAGCTCTATCCACATGCTGCATGGAGCCAAACTTATAACTAAGTGCTTGATTAGGCTGGTCTTGAAACGTGTTAGAATTTACAGCATCAAACTTTAATCCGTATTGAGCAGCAAGTGCTTTAGTTGCCGCATAATTTTCAGGAATATCCCAGGGGATATGAAGTGAAATTGCTCCGCATGATCCGTTCAATGCATGCATTGTTCCAATATCTTCCATTTTTTCTTCTAGGCTTCGCGGTTCACCGCCACTGGGAAATCGGCCGAAACGGGTACCGCCGGTACCCAAAGCCCAGCTTGGAATAGCTATTTGAAACGCTATCAGCTTCTGAATAATGGCATCAACATTAGGAATGTCAGCTGCAAGGTTTTCAAATTTTTGCCTGATTCTACCGGACAATCGGTTGTTATGTTCTTCTATTTGATATTTCTCGAGGTTCATAATTGGTACATTTGATTATTGGTAACCAGTGCTAACATATAGCATAGTACTTCCAATATACTTAATAACATTAATAGACGTGCTTCAGCTTTATTAATATTTGTTATCTCACAAAAGCCATTGCTACACCGCCATCCACATTAATCACGTTTCCGGTTGATTTTCTGAGCAAATCTCCGGTTAAAGCAAAACATGCGTTTGCGATATCTTCCGGAAGAATAATTTCATTTAATAAAGTTCTTTTAGCATAATATCCCGGTAGTTCTTCCAAGGAAACACCGTAAGCTTTAGCCCGGCCTTCTGCCCATCCGCTTTGCCAAATCTTACTATCTGATATTACGGCATCCGGATTAACTACGTTTACACGGATTTTATCGGGCCCCAGTTCTGCCGCATTTAAACGACTAAGATGTAATTGAGCCGCTTTCGCGGATCCATAAGCCGCATTATTAGGCCCTGAAACTAATGCGTTTTTACTTACAATATTGATTATATCGCCACCTAATGCTTGCTTTCTTAACACTTCTACCCCAACTTGCGTGATTTTGAACGGGCCTTTTACAAACACATCGTAAAGTAATGCAACATCTTCATCGGTGTGCTCTTCCAAAGGTTTTGAGATGGATAAACCTGCGCAGTTTACAACAATGTCTACACCACCAAAGGCTAAAACAGCAGCTTTAAAAGCACTTTCGATAGAGGCATTATTAGTTACGTCGAGCGAGACTGCCGTGTGGGTGTCTTTTCCGTATTGTTGCTTAAATTCCTGATCGGCAGTAGCCAACCGCTCATCATCATTGTCATTTATCACTACCACGGCACCATTTTCCGTAAATTTTTTAGCGATAGCTTTACCAATACCACCAGCACTTCCGGTAACCAAAGCAATTTTCCCCGACAAAACTTTAGGTTTTGGCATACGCTGAAGTTTAGCTTCTTCAAGTAACCAGTATTCGATATCAAATGCTTCCTGACGCGGTAGCGATGTGTATTCGGAGATTGCTTCAGCTCCCTTCATTACGTTGATCGCGTTCAAATAAAACTCTGATGAAACTCTGGCAGTTTGTTTGTCTTTTGCAAAAGAGAACATTCCAACTCCGGGATAAAGAATAATTACCGGATTTGCATCCCGTATTGCAGGGCTGTTTGAGTGCTTGCAGCTTTCGTAGTATTCGCCATACATTTTGCGATAATCTGCAAATAAAGGCGATAACTTTTCTTTTAGAGCTTTATAGTCAGAAAGATCTTCGTTTGGTTGTAAATTTAAAATCAAAGGGCTAATCTTAGTGCGAAGAAAATGGTCGGGACAGCTCGTTCCTAATGGTGCCAATCTGCTTAGATCATTTGAATTTATAAATTCAAGAACACGCGGATCATCGGTAAAATGGCCAATCATGTGTCTTTCGCTCGAGCAGAATCCTCTTAAAACAGGAGCAATAGCTGCCGCTTGTTTTTTACGATTTTCCTGATCAAGGCTCTCGATTTTTTTACCTCCGAATACGCTTTTGTTTTTACCAAAATTCGACTCCAAATAGGCTGCACACTTTTCAATAACTTCCAACGTGTTGATATAGCTTTCATAAGCTGTATCTCCCCAGGTAAATAATCCGTGAGAGCCAAGCATAATTCCACGGATACCGGGGTTGTTATCTAAGCACTTCTGCAGCTGCAATCCAAGATCAAAACCCGGTTTCTGCCAGCCCACCCATCCAATAGTTCCGCCAAATAACTCTTTAGTTATTTGCTCGCCATTTTTTGAAGCAGCAATTGCAATCGCCGCATCAGGGTGAAGATGATCGATATGTTTGAAAGGTAAAAATCCGTGAAGAGGAGTGTCTATTGATGGTGCTTTAGAATCAAGATCGTAAATACAGTGATTGAATAACTCAACCATCGCATCTTCCTGCTCAATTCCTTTATAGATATTTTTTAAGCTAAGCAAGCGGTTCATGTACAAAGCTGCTAAACCGCTTCGCTTTAAAGTACCCAAGTCGCCGCCCGAGCCTTTCACCCACATCACTTCAGTATCTTCTCTGGTTAATTTATCTTTAGAAGTAACTTTACAGGAAGTATTTCCACCTCCGTAATTTGTCAATCTCAAATCTGCTCCTAAAAGGTTAGAACGATAAATTAAAAGCCCAACTTCATCACCTGCAAGTTTTGCTGCTTCCGCTTCGTCCCATAAATAGCTAACATGTTTGAAGGCTGCATTTGGTGTTATTCCCGACATTTTGTTTAATTGTTTTTTATATTAATGAGTTACCGTATCCTACCAGGATTACTGATAGAATGATGACTGCGATTCCCGATAAAATTATTGTGTAAGTTTTTCTGCTGACGCCTTTCCACTCGTTAAAAATGAGGCCCCACATATTGGAAACCAGAATGATAAAAGCCATGTGAAGAATCCATGAACTGGCCCCGTTGCCAAGTTTGCTTTCTCCCATACCGTAAAAGAAAAATTGCAAAAACCAGGTTGCTCCGGCTAGGGCAGAAAATATATAGTTACGTGTAAGCGGAGTTTGTTTGTTGCCATAATCGCCAAACGTTTTATTCCGGGCGTTTAAAATCATACACCAAATAAAATTGGTAGTCAAACCACCCCAAAGCACTACCACAAATATTACGTTGTTTTGAAAAAGCGGGTTAGCGCCTTGCTGTATGGCTACTTCGGCCATTGATTTTCCGGCTTCGATGCCAAAATTAAAGCAGGCACTTAAGATTCCGGAAATAACAGCTACAATTAAGCCGGTGGTGATGTTGAACTCTTTGATGCTTTCTTTTTTCTGCTCATCGGAAAGTTCTTTTTCTTTCATCATACCTGCTTTTCCGCAGATAAATATTCCCAATAGACAAACGGCAACTCCGAAAAGTACAATGTTCCCACCAGTGCTTTGTAACATAGAAGAGAAGCTGCCTTCGGTTTCATGTGAAACTAAATCGCGGTAGATAGGGGGCACCAAAGCACCAAAGGCAGACGTAAATCCTAATGCTACCGACATACCTAAAGACATACCTAAATAGCGCATGGCTAAACCGAAAGTTAAGCCGCCAATTCCCCATAACGCTCCTAAAATATAGGTGTAGAATAAAATAGTAGAATCGGTTGATCTGATAATGTCCATAAAGCCAGGGACAGTCAGATAAGCAGCAATAAAAGGAACAAACAGCCAGGAAAAAACTCCACCTACTATCCAGTAACTTTCCCAAGACCAGCCTTTTACTTTTTTATAGGGAAGATAAAAACTGCCTGAGGCAAAACCACCTATAAAGTGGAAAATAACTCCAAATAGTGCTTGCATAAATTGTATTTAAAAGTTTGTATGAAAATGGTTAATCCTGAAATTGCGACGAGTTCCCACTATTCCTGCTGTTGTTTCTTGTAGAATTTTAAGGGTCGATATTTAATTAAACGATCAATAAATTTTTTTCTTTAGTTTATAATGTAAAGGTATTTGTTAGATATATCTTGGGTAACCTGCACTATCCTGTGGTGTGAGGGAAATGAGAGGGTTTTAGAAAATGTTAAAAAAATATTAGGGTTATAAGAGCAATACAACATCTGCCCAAATACTGGTACAATTAAATTACCAAAGTGGACCTACTAAAAAATCATTTTAGGAATATTTAAACATGTGGTTGGTGTTTTCACCATACCACTTCAGCATAAAACTAAATCAAAAGTTCTGGTACGGTGAAAACACCGACCAGAGGTTAAATCAAAAGTTCTGGTACGGTGAAAACACCGACCAGAGGTTAAAAAGCTAACTTTTGAAGAACATCAATAACATTCAGCAAATCATTAAGGTTGAGTGATTATAATGTTCACTTAAAAATTTATCAACAGTTTTGTTACAATTGGGTTTGGTGTCCGCGAGGGATCATTTCATCACGCTAAACACTCATTTGGTGTAATAGATATTAAAATGAGAATTTCCTGGACAATTGTTCTTATATTTATATATCTGACTATTAATACCTTAATAAACATAAAGACCCATTAATACAATCCTGTTTTATAACCTTACTGTATGAAATGCTTTAATACACTCACCCTACTATGCCTTGTATTTCTTTCCTCTACTTGCAAGAAAGACGATTCGCCAAGCCAATCCGGTGCAAATATTATGCAGGCCAAAATTGATGGAAGATATTTTGAAAATAAGACTTGTTTTGGATGTGCCGGAGGTGGGGACGGGATAGGCGTATATTATGATGACAGCGGATATTTAAGTATTACCGGATTCGATCGGAATTATGGAAATTTAGGTTTTATTGCAAAGGGAGTTTTGGCACCTGGAGATTATCCTTTGTATCATATCAACGGCAGCT
>JANMZB010000392.1:0-23735 GCA_031382725.1 Sphingobacteriaceae bacterium
TCAGCAGTAGCCCGGTCTCTGGCTGCTTTTAGTTCGCTTTCTGATTTTTGATTTGAAGTAACACGTCCTGCCCGGGATGCAAACAGGTCTGCAAGCTCTTGTGCGGCATTTGCATTAACCTTCCCTGAAGAACTACTTTTGGAATTATTATTTTTACTTAATGCATTTATATAGGCATCATTATAAGCTTTGCGGTTCTTATCAATTTCGGCCTGGTTGGCTGCATGGTACGCGTCGCCATATTGACCTGCTACGTTTTTTGTTATGATGAAAAAAAATGCAATAACGATAAATCTGTTCATTGTTAACTATAGGTTGATAAGAAATTATAACGCAATAAACATTCTTAACATTTGTATATAAAAAAACATTCATTTATCGTGAATATATCAATATTTAAGCCTTTAGCATTGTTTTTTTTAAACTATTTGTGCCAATTGAAAATAATCACCAAAGTTCTGGGAGGAAGGATATCACGGGGAAGAAATATTCTCGCAGGAGTTCTTTGAAACTAAGTTAAATTGCATACTCCCCAGTTTAGCGCAAGTATGCAGCGTAAGCCTTAGCGTTTGAGTACTTGTGCTCTCTTACCTACAACGGCCCCACCCTAACACCCCAAACCTGATGGAAACGGAAAACCCGCAACCCGTTTTTCTTCGGGTGAGGATTTGCAGTGTACAGCAGGGCTTCATTTGCTACAGAGACGTATCCTTGCTTTTCAAAATTCTCTCACGCGTTGTTCATCACCGAACGGAGTCCTGATTTTCAAACATGATTTAAGAGCGCTGCGCTGAACTCTTAAACCAGTAGAGGACTGTCTCCACAATCCTTGCAGAAGATATCGAACAGCGAGAAAAGGAGAATAAAACCGATCGAATAGTTTATATTAGAACAACGATATAGACTCAAAGAAATCGTTGCTAGGCTGATTAACGCTAGTGGAAAGCAAGCTCCTGAAATACTTAAAAAAATGATAAAAGAATACCCTGTTCGATATGGAAATATTTATAAAGTGGTATTGGCTATTGTTTTACCTTGCCTCTTAATCATTCCGTTTATTATGTTAATGCAGCCGTATAAACATCTTGAAGAATGGAAGGCGATGCTTATTATTTTCGTTTTTCTTGGCTTTATAATGTCGCTTTGTTTGTGTCTTGTATTCAATGTGTATCCTGCAGCGATACTCAGAATGGACAATAAGATAATCAGTTTATCATTCAATAAGATGAACCCTTTAGCACCCAGAAATTTTAGCTTTCATGTGAATGAAATCACATCCTTAACGCGTAGAGAGATAGGAGGGGATGAATATTTTGTTTTTAAGCTTAGATCTCCTGCACGTAAATTTCAAATTTCGGCATCTTCTCGTCAATGGGAAGTGACACTTGACTTGGATGAGGCTATGGACGAGATAGCTTCCATGCTCTAAATTATCGGACGGAGCCCCCCTATTTTGGCAAGTATGCAGCCTAAGCCTTGGTGTCGAGTACTTGTGCTTTCATTCAGTGCTAGATAAGTAATATTAAGATTCGAGCGTTTCCCTCAAATCTGTAAAAGTGTTAAGCGGGGATTACTGATGATGCATTAGTAGTTTTATTTAAATTTTCAAAATGATTAAAAAGCTTTTTATTGTTTTGCTTGCTACTATATTCTATCCGTTATTCGGAAGTGCTCAATCCTATGATTTTGAAATTGAAAAACCGATAGGTTGGAATAAAGTAAAACTACCCAATAGTACAGGAGGACTTGAAAAATATGATTTTGGAAAAGCCGAGGAAGAAATTCTTAAAAATCATCAAAAATCCATTTATATATATGGTTTTACCGGACAAATAAATGCAGAGGGCTATACGCCCAATATTCAAGTATATTTAAGAGAAAACCCAGCTGCTACAAAACTACAATTCAGACAATTTATAGAGTTCAGCGTCAAGAAACTTAATGAACAACTGGATAACTTCAAAATTATTGAACCTATTAAAGAAGTATTGATTGATAATAAACCGGCCCTCTATTTTAAAGCTTCATTTAACCTGAAAAATCGGAATGGCTCAACAGTAAATGCCCGTACTACTGTGTATGCAATTCCTAATGGAAAAACTTTTTACCAGTTTGCATTAAACGACACTTTAAAAGATAATTTAGTAGAGGTATTTAGTTCTGCTCTTAACACGGTGAAGCTCAAATAATCGTATTGTGCCTGCTGAAGAAATTTACTAACAGATAGCGAATTATACCCCGCTATAGTTTAAGTCTTCCACACGGCGGTTACAGTTCCTTAATTCTTATATTACGGAAATAAATTGGTGCACCGGCATGTTTCCCTTGTAACCCAATATGACCTTTAAGAGGCAGGGAAGCCAGGGGTTTGCTCAACCAGGCCGGGATCTTAGTACCATCTGGATTGGTTGTGGCCGATGTATACTTGCTCATATCGAACTCGTTCACCAATTCGCCGTTTAGTACAACCCAAATCATTTTTCCTTTACAGGTAACGGTATACCGGTTCCATTCTCCTGGTCTTTTAACATTACTTTTTGTAGCAGGTTGATGACCAAACACTGCACCGGCTTGCCAGTTTTTCGGCGACTTTGACCATTGTTCAGCAAAATCATCTGCTATTTGAATTTCTACACTATTCGGAATCCAGTTCTTCAAATCGCTTACATGTACTATAACTCCACTATTAGTACCCTCAGCTGTTTTGAATTCCAAGTCGATTATAAAATCATTATACTGCTGCTTGCTATACAAGTTTTCATCTTTGCTTGCTGTCAAAACACTATTTTCAAAAGTCCAAACTTCTCCTTCCGGAGCAATTGCATCAGAAAAGTCTTCTTTAAATAAAGATTTCCAAGTAGAGCTATTAGGGTGCTTGTTTACCTGAGTAGTAGCGCAACCAGTAAAAAATAAAACAGCTGTTAATAGAATAATTGCAGTTCTCATAATGATTATTTAATAAGCAATAATAGAAAAATTCCTCAAAGCACGATTCAAAAAATTAGTTAGCAATGATTAATAATCTATTGCCCCTAATATTTTAATCTCTCTTCAATATTTTAAAGGTAGTTAAAGGCCCGGTACTTGCCTTGTAATTAACCAAGCAGGTAAGAAATCGAGTACTATAATACACACGCGACCCGCGTGTGCCAGCAAACGGGCCAAACGTGGGGAATAAATCTTCACTTGCCAACCCGACAGCACCCGTTTGGCGCAAGTATGCAGCCCTAGCCATGAAGCGCAGAGTACTTGTGCTCTAAATTGTAGGTCAGTCAGAAACGATTCTATACGCCAACGCAAAACAGATACCATTCATAAACATCACTCCATAAAAGTATTTCACCAGGCCATCATGACGCCTTACTAGTTCTATTATACGCTGATCAGGAAAACTCTCGGGATAATTAAGAGGAACTACGGCAATCGAAAAAAGAAAATAAGCAACAAAATAATCCAAAAACCTTTTCCGCTTTAACATCCGCCAGTAGATCTTAATGTGCAAGGTTCCCAGGTATATCCGAAAGAGTACGAGAGGAGCTAAAAGAAGAAGTGTAGCTTCCATCTGCTTACCCGGCAATAGTTTCTCGCTCGGCCCATTCCATTCCATTAGGCAACTCCTTCCTGCTAAACTCAATATGAATGACCCTTCTACGTTCTTCATTATTCGTTCTGCTCGAAGCATGTAAGAGTAGTGGCCGCATAATCATGATACCACCTTTTTTTACCGCACAACTTACCTCTTGTTCCACACATCGGTCAACCGTTTCTGGCCGGTATATTCTTTTCAAATGACTTCCTAGAATTACTTTCAATGCGCCGTTGCCTTCATCGGTGTCATCCAGATGAACTCGAATAGTAAAATTATCCTCCAGAATATCTAAAGGCGGCTGCACAGCAAATTGCCCTTGTTTAACCGTCCAGGGTCCAAAGCCGGGTGTATCGGTTCTATCCTTTACAGAAATGGTTAAATCCTGGTGACAAGCAACAAACCAGTTTGATTGTGGCGGTTTGTCAAAGTAAATGGATTTGACTACAAAATAGGAGTTACCAAAAAGTTGCCCGATTATATCCTTAAGCCGCTTATTAAACACGAGCTTCCTGACGTCGGGAACCTCTTTCAGAAACTGTCTGATTGCAAATAAATTCTTGGTTTTTCTAAATAGTGGATTGGAGGTATCTGCATTATTTATGGTACTGATTAGAGCATTAACTTCTGCATCTGTATAAACATTTTCAAAAATGGTGTAGCCGACGGTGGCTAATTCACCGTGTTGTATATCAGTACTATTTAACATTACTTTCGTTATCATCCTCACCGAATGCTCGTCTAAGTTTTTCAATCTGTTGCTGCCGGTTAAAATACTCATCAAAAAAGTAAGAGGGCAAAAAACCGAATATCCAGATTGCCAAAGAGCTTATGTCTGACAAGTCAAAAGCCACCAAAATAATGCCCGAAATCGTAAGGAACAGGAATCCCAATAAGGAGTAGTAATTTGCCTGCTTTAATTTCAAGAGATATCCATCTTGCTTAAAATTCATTTTAAAAGCAAAATTTAAAACCGGTAACCAAAGAAAATAGAATAGATTTTTTTGAACGAGGGTCAGGTCATCAGAGACGTTTCTTTTTATAAAAGTATTGAGGTTATTAATCTGTTCAGTTTTGTAATTCTTAATTTCTTCCTCTGATACTTTTCTACGGCCCAATTCTTCCAGAGCAACAGACACAGCAAGCTCGGTATAATCAAATTTCCTGTCTAAGATTTCCAGTAGCTTTTCTGTCTCCATTTTAGAATAGGTTTCTTGAAGGTCTTGTCGATTCATCATAGTGGCGCTTCCTATTAGTTCAAACTTAACAATTTCCCACCATTGCAAGTACCCCAACACCCTAAACCTGATGGAAACGGAAAACCCGCAACCCGATTTTTCTTCGGGTGAGGATTTGCAGTGTACAGCAGGGCTTCAGTTGCTACAGAGACGTATCCTTGCTTTTCCAAATTCTCTCCGGGTTATTCATCTCCCGTCGGAGTTCTGATTTTCAAAGGTTACTTAAGAGCGCTACGCTGAACTCTTAAACTAGAAGAGGTAAGGAAAGGATTATTGGAGCTTTACGTGATCAGCGAGCTTAATGCGTTTGTCTGGATTTTTATCCTTTAAGCTCAGAAGCACGATAATGGATATAATCGGAATAAGAAAAGAAATAAAAAACCAAAACCAGAATTTGCGTCCCTGGCTCTTGGCGAGCAAACCTGCTATTATCTGGGGGGCCAGGATAACACCCAAAGCAATAAAGAATAATGGTATTTCAAACATTAAAAGGACCATCATCAAATTTAAAAATTTCCCCCGTGTTTAGCGCAAGTATGCAGCGTAAGCCTTAGCGTTTGAGTACTTGTGCTCTCCCCCACTGGTTTAAGTCTTCCGCAGGGCGAATAAATCTTTACCATGAAAACCAGGACTCTGACCGGCTTGCCACCCTTGCCCTTGTTGGTGTTGCCGCTGTTAGACGTGTTCCGCAGGGCATATCGAACACTAGATAAAAAGGGATTTGTAATCCCGCTATAGAAAAATTCCTACAGAAATCTCATATTCGAATATGGGATCCACCTACACCATCAAAAATCAACAAGGCCAGTACTTTCATTACTTGTACAGTTCATCAATTGGCCGATGTGTTACCAGAAAAGAATATATCTGAACTCTTAAACCAGAGGGGGTCAGTACATTGTATTCTTTGAGCTTTACCTTCATAGTCACTGAAAACACCTATCCAACAAAGAACGGTTTGATAAGTGATATACTTTTTGTACTTTCCTCTTAACAATAATTAAATTGCTTATAACAACCTATGTATGAACAAATCGCTACTTTCTGTACCAATCTAGGTTTATATCAGGTACCATCGTTACCTTAGATTTTTTTTTATCAGTGAAGATCAAATTAAAAATAAAGGAGGTTTTCGAGACTGTATGGCTATGGCTTGAATATAAACGGCTTTTAAATTTTTATAAAGTTACCCCAAGGTTAAAAATTGTAGTACCCTTATCCATTCTTCTTTTTTCTACGATTATTTTAATTCAATGCTACCTTTTTGTCCCAGAATGGATTGGTATTGGGCTACTCACTTCTGATTCCCTTTTAGTTATCGTGTTTGTGATGATTATTAATATTTTAGGGGTTACTTTTATCCCTCCTTTGGCTGATTTTTATGATGCCAATAAGACATTTATCCTGTCTGCAACCACTTTGGATAAGGTGATATTTCGATCAATAGCATTCAATTTTAAGCCAGTTATTGCTTTACCATTCTATTTTCTTCCGAAAACGACAATTGGAATATACATTATAGCTTTATTTGGATTTCCGTTTATTGCCTTAAATTGGATATCTGTGACCTTAATCTTATGGTTTTTAATCACACCGATTTTAAAAGGACTTTTAATTGCAGCTAACTATATCGTTTACAAGATTGCGACTTATCCTAAGGGGCCAATGTTATTTTGCTCAGCTTTTTTGGGAGCAATTGGAGCGACTCTAAAAATGTACTTGGCCTTTATATAATAAGCCCTCAGTTGGCGCAAGTATGCAGCCCCAGCAATTGAACGCAGATTACTTATGCTATTTTAATTATACGTCAGTCAGAAACGATTCTCTGCCCTTGTTGGTGTTGTCACCAACAAGCCGATAAACGTCTTATAGCTTCAGCAATTTGCCACAAATTTGTAGTTTCACATTGTGGCAATCAATCACCTCTCTGGTTTAAGTCTTCCGCAGGGCGAATAAATCTTAACAATGAAAACCAGGACTCCGTCCGGCTTGTCACCTACAAAAGCTCAATTTTTAGCATGCCTGCTCTTTCCTCATAATAATCAACGGCGCTGCTGTACTTATAATGACTGGCAAAATTGACTATCCCTGCTCGGACCGGATTCTCATGCAGATAGTTTAGACGCTGGTCCATCATCTCATTTGTGCTAAGTTCTATAGGGTGATTGTCCTGTTGCCAAAACTGATAAACTTTATTGTTACTGTTTGCAGCCCCGGCACGCTTAAACATCCATATCATCCATTCCCTTCTACTTTCTTGTGCATTTGATTCAATGCTTTCAATGATCATCCTACCGGTATACTTTTTAAAATCTCTTATTATAGCTGCAAGCTCAAACCCTTGTTTAGCCGATACAATTAAATGAACGTGTTTACTCATGATAACCCATGCGTGCAGTACTAAACCTTTTTCTTTAATGCAGAAATCCAGACTTTCAAGCAAAATCTCTTTATAAGATTCACGTATAAAAAACATCGATCCAGTTTACAACAGAAAAGGTAATAAAATGGGGCTTGGTGTTATCTCCAAAACGGTATCGGGTAGCCATAGGTGAATGATAAGGTCTGAACTAAAATACAGATTTCTTTTACATCGCCGGACGGAGTCCTGGTTTTCAAAGGTGATTTAAGAGCGCTGCGCTGAACTCTTAAACCAGTGAGGAGGAGAAATAGGTTTTGCTGATAAGGTTTTATTTAATAAATTTAACTGACTAGTTTATCACAGTTTATGCCCCACATCAAAAAACTAAGCTGCTTTTTAATTTTTATCCTTACATTTTCTTTCTCCAAGGCTCAGACTTTCGGCAGCCAAGGCTTTCTGCATCTCCAGGTTACTCATTATGGCTTTCAGCCATCAGGCGATTATTCAAAGCTCGCTTTTTACAATATCAATGATAAAAACATGTGTGAAAGTATTGTGCTCGACTTGGTATCATTTACACATAAAGTGTATCCGGCCATCTGGTGCGGTGCTCGAATGAACGGTAGTTTTACCCACATGTTCCATACGGAGGGTGGCAATAATCAATCGCGGGATACCAGCAGTCACAATTTCACCACCCTTTATCGGGTTAACTCCAGGGCCGAAGATGTTAAAACGTTTAACGCAAAGTATTACGCTTTCGGCATCACCACCGATGGCAATCTTATTTGTGGGGATGCACATGTATTTCAAAACAATAATGTAAGTTATCTAAAAAATCTGCGTGTGGTAAACCCTTCAAACGGCACAGTACTCAAAAATTTATACAAAGGTACTTTGGTGGATATCTCTGAAGGAGCACTAGCCAACCCTTATGGAAAGTCTTACAACTGGCATCTTAATAGCTCACAGACTATGTTGGTTAGACAAAGGCGCAGTGATTACCAAACCACAGTCTTTCCTTTTAATGGCAAACCTTCTTATGAGTTAGCTATTAAAAAACTAATTAGTGATGTTACAGATACTGTGATTAAGACATCTTATAGCACAAGCTCGCCAGCATCTACAAGACTAATTTGGCACAGTACCAAAAGTGGCGCAGTAGTTTTAGATACAACGTTTACCGGCAAAAGCAGCTGGCGAGCAACTCAGGTTCAAAATACAACCTATTACGTCTTTGAAACTCCCGGCAGTGTAACAGCTTTTAATTTACAGAGTGGAAAGTTAAAAGCAGGTAAAATATACCCCCTTATTATGGATGGGACCGAGATTTCTCCATTGCAAGGATATTATTTAGCGGTCTCGATCAAAGCATCTCGGGTGGCACTAATGCCTGCCAGGCGAGCCAGCGGAACCGGCAATGATGGCTATATATGGGATCTTGCCAGTGGCAGGCTATTGCACAAGATAGTAGATTTTTTCAAGCCCGGAGCAACGGAACCTGCTCCCTTGGAAGTGGTTAAATCCATGCCAAAAGCAGACCCTTGTCAGCCTGCTATAGACAAGCTCACAATTAAGCCTTTTACCTTTGTAGAAAGCATTAATGAAAAGGGCCGTATTTATGAGATTAAAGGATATGACTGCGCTACAGAGAAATACAAAGTAGAATACAATCTGGCTATGCAAAGTGGGATACAAAGACTTAAAACAGAATTTGCCTTATTTAACATGAACAACTACCGCAGTATAAGTGCCGAAACTTGTAATGTTTGTAAAGGTAGTGGCAGTAATTATAATACAGTAGGGTATAACACTACAGAAGTTGATAACTATAACGCTCGTGCTCCCGGTGCAAAGGTTATTACCCGTAAATCGGGCACTATTGACCGTGTTGAATTATGTAAAAAATGTTTAGGGCAGGGCGTTGTTAAATACTAAAACTACTATGCGATTTTCTACTCTTGTTGGTGTTGCGGGATTGCCGGAGGAATATAGATATTCAACTACCCGATTTTATACTGACGGGTATTATGAATTTAATTTAGTGACGCATTACAACGGTTAGTAGTTTTGTTGGTGACAACACCAACAAAGGCAGAGATAACGGGTCTTTAAAATCTAGATAAAAAAGGGTTTTGTATTCCCGCTTTAGAAAAATTCCTTTATAAATCTCATATTCGAATATGGAATCTACCTACACTACCAAAAATCAACAAGGCTAATACTTATTGCTTGCACGGTCCTAAAGGTCTTAGGTGATGGCACCTTGAATACTATTTAATTACAACAGGCTCGTTCTTGACAAGATATTCTTCAAAATATTTCTTAACCTCGGCCTTTTTAATCGGGTCTTCAATAAACTCGTAAACGGGCTTGATATTTTGTATGTCTACTAGTTCCGGGCTAACTGTGTTAAGTGATTCAATCCAACCTGAATAGTCTACTCTTGTAACCCTGGTTTTAGAATCAACAATGGTTTTAATTTTAGATACATCTCCTCCCGTGGCTTTAAAACCTATTTTTTGAGAAAAGTTTCCTGTTGCCGATTGCTTTCCCATATGGTCAAGGTATCCGGAGAAAGCCCCGAATGTTTTCGCAATCGCTATAGAAAAACCTAATTCAGCAGCCCGTCTCCGATCATATTGTGCAGTTTCTGATTGGTACAGTATCGTAAACTTCGCTCCTAAATTTATTCGTAGGAGCACATGAGTGCCATATTTCTCTGTTAGCTCGGCCGGTGAAAGGGTTTTACTATCAGACAAAAAAGACGGAGTCAGATATCCATCCACCGCTCCCTAGTTAAAGAATAAGATTCTGGTGATCAGCTCCAAACTTTGCCTGCCGTATATATATTTTGTCGAATAGGCCTCACTATTGGGAAAATAACTGCTAATTTCTTTTTTATAGTATTTCTTACTCTCCTGCCCCTTCACGTCCAAACCGGAGAACCGGTAGTCTTCTGTTTGTCCTGATATTGCATATACTAAACCTCCGGCATCTTGGTCGGCACTGTTTTGACCGCTCGAAGAAGTAGATCTCCAATTCTCTACCCTATGAGGATATGAAGCATCAAGCTTCGCGACATCGACTACCTGCTTCCTCGCGGATGCGGAGTCGGCGTATTCACCTGTGACATCATACCCGTATCCCAAAAGGTGAAATTGGTCGCGTACCACAGATTTAGGTTTGTAAACAGTAAAATCCTTGACGGTGATCGAATCGTTTGTATAAAGGGCGGGATTGGGAGTGGCGACTCCATCATCCTTGTTGATGGCATCGTTCTTCTCACAAGAAGTCAATACCATGGCAAATAGTGCGGTAGAAAAAATAAATAATTTCAAAGTAGTAGGTGTTTCTGCAAATATAGGCAATGGATTGAAATTTAAAAATCAACCACTTTTTTGCCCTCCCTGGTTTTTAAGTCTTCCGTAGGCTAATAAATCTTTATCCTGAAAACCAAGACTCCGTCCGGCTTCCCGCCAGCGGAAACTACTAATTAGCCTGACGCAGGCTTGGCTTTGAGTTAGTTTGAGAGCGCTGCATTGAACTCTCAAACCAGAACGAGAAACTCGATATCCTGAGTCTTCATCAGGAAGGCATCCGCACTATCAGGAGAGCAACCGAATTCAGAACCCATCAATAAAGCATAAGATAAAATATGTGTTACAAAACTGCTGTACACGATTATCATTGTACATTTAACGTTAGTTATAAATACAATTACTAATCTAATTTTCTGACCAATAACATGTTAACAAAAAAAATAGCAACCGCTCTGCTCCTTTTGCTTGCGTCAGTTTCAGGCTATTCGCAAAAACAAATTTTTAATGAAACAGAAGCGCAAAAGCTAAAGCGAATAGAATGGTGGACTAACGATCGGTTCGGAATGTTTATCCATTGGGGTTTATATGCTTTGCCTGCCCGCCATGAATGGGTAAAAAGCAACGAAGGCTTAACTAATGTGCAATACC
This sequence comes from Sphingobacteriaceae bacterium, assembly GCA_031382725.1. Lineage (GTDB taxonomy): Bacteria > Bacteroidota > Bacteroidia > Sphingobacteriales > Sphingobacteriaceae > Paradesertivirga. The sequence continues at coordinate 11,158 of JANMZB010000392.1, forward strand.
AAAAATACTTTGAGCAATTTAATCCGGATTTGTTTGAGCCTAAGAAATGGGCCAAACAAGCAAAGGCTGCCGGGATGAAGTACGCCGTGTTAACTACTAAACACCACGAGGGCTTTTGCTTATTCGACTCTAAGTTTACCAGTTACAAGGCAACAAATACGCCCGCAAAAAGAGACTTGATAAAAGAATATGTTGACGCTTTTAGGGCAGAAGGAATAAAGATTGGGTTCTATTATTCGTTGTTAGACTGGCATCATCCCGACTATATCATGGATGACTATCATCCTTTAGTTAAGAACAACAAAAGCGACGCGGATTATGAACGTTTGAACAAAGGCCGCGACATGAAAAAATATCAATTGTACATGCGCAATCAAGTAACCGAACTTTTAACCAAGTACGGCAAGATTGATATTATATGGCTCGACTTCTCTTCCCCAAAACCGAACGGAAGAGGAAAAGGAGAGGCCGACTGGGGCGCACTTGAACTTTTAAAGATGATACGAAAATTGCAGCCGCAAATAATTGTGAATGACAGACTGGGGCTATGGAATTATAAAGATGGAGGCGATTTTAAAACGCCTGAACAAGTGAGCCCTAAAGAATTGGAAGAGTATAAAGGTAAAACATGGGAAACCTGCCAGACTTTTTCGGGCTCGTGGGGATACCACCGGGACGAAAACACCTGGAAGACTCATAAACACCTGCTTGATTTGCTGATAACTTCGGTTGCTAACGGCGGGAACTTAATTCTAAATGTTGGACCAACCAGCAGAGGAGAATTTGATGCAAGAGCTATTAAAGCGCTTGACAGTTTAAGTACCTGGATGCATAGCAACAAGCAATCTATCTACAATTGTACTTACGCTCCCTCAACTTACACTACTCCCGAAAATACCAGGCTCACCTATAACGCCCGAAACAAAAGATTGTATGTTCATTTGTTTGAATACCCGGCTAACGGTGTTTTGAACCTGCCGGGATATGCCGGAAAAGTTAAGTATGTACAGTTTTTACATGATGCTTCCGAACTTCTATTCAATCAGTCTGAGAGCAGTTCAAATGACGTAAGGGTAAAACTACCATCTCAAAAACCGAATTTTGAGGTTCCGGTTGTTGAAATTATATTGCAATAAATAGAGTGAAATGGAGCGAAGAATTAAGCAGTAAGTGCGAATTCTTCGCTTTTTTATTTAAGATTTATTTTGCTCTTGTTGGTGTTGTTCTCCAACACTCCGATAAACGTTATATGTGGGTAGCTATAGGTAAATGATAGTTCTGGCTAAAATAATTATTTTTCTAAATCGCCGGACAGAGTCCTGATTTTTGATTAAGATTTAAGAGCGCTCCGCTGAACTCTTAAACCAGAAAGAGGTTTTAGGCATGCCCCCAGCCGTTTAACTTGTTATTTGAGGTATTCGTCTGATAATTTCAAGAAGGATAATATGTTTAAAAGGGACGTTAGGACTTGCAAATAAATACCTGCTATTTAAATCCCTTTAAAAGTCGTTCCTAATGCCAACGCTATAAACCCAATTAATAAAAGTATGTAGTTATGTTCTGTGATTAGAGGTGCATTTATATAGTGGCCAATAATTCCTAAAACGCCGCAAATTAATCCAATAATCCAGGTAATTTGCTGAGGGGCTGAGGGTGCTTTCATAAGTTTATAATTGAGTTTTGTGGGGTTAATTGTAAATGTACAATAAAAAACCCTTGTAGAAATTTGTAGAACTCAGTAATTAAAAATTACTTGACTTAAATAGCATTAACGGTTATTGTTGATAAAATCGACCAATAAGGTTTTTACCTGATTCATTCCATCGTCGCCGTTATTTTTAAGCTGTGTTCGTAAATTAAGGTAACCTTCTATTTGTTCAAATTCGGCTTTGCTGCTTGTTCTATAGCCCATAGACCAGTCTTCAAAATTGCGGACAGAAATATCACGGCTTTGAAGAATTATTATGGCCGTATGTCTCGGGTCAGCTTTTATTTTATTAAACACTTTGTAAACACTTTCTTCTAACCCTTCCAGTACCTGGAGAATATTGCCGTCGCAATAGATAAGTACTCCAGAAACCCCAATTTGTGAATTGTTAGTGCGGCTTATCTTTAATATATTTTCGAGCTCTTCGTCGTTTAATGCATCGGTGGCACTGCTTAAGTAAACCAGAGTAAATAATTTATCCATAGGGAATTCAACGACCTGTAGCTGAAAAGGTTACTGTTATTAATAACTGCCAAATTTGTTGGGTTCAGTGGATTTCTCTTCCCGCTTGTTGGTTCAGATCTATTATTTCCGGAATGATAAGAGGATGCGAAAATAAGTTTTTCTATATAGGAGGACCTTCTCTAAACCCCTACATCGAATCAAGAGAATCGCATTTTTGCTAAACTCCTAATAATTATATACATCGAACGCCTTTTTAAGTTGTTTCGGTTTAGACAGCGATATAAAATAAGAGGCCCAAAAACAGCCAGCACCGACTCCTATCAAAGCGATTGAAGGCGCGTGAAGTTTAAGGTTCATTCACATCCGGACTGGACTTCCCGGAGGTCGATTTGGATTCAGATAATGCCACTGACACCGTGATGATCTTTAAAGCGACAAAGCTCAATTAAACCAAGCCCCTCTTTATAAAAGGTAATTATTTTTGTCAGGTTCTGCGTTGGTCTGGCAACTCTGAATTGAGTAAACAATATCTTTGTCATACTGGTTGCTGAGTCAATAAATTATTTTTTTAACTGGCTGCGCAATTCGTTCAATAAATCATCCTTATCGGGGAGTATCGTAACAGCAAAGTAATAACAATCTTCAAGAGGATATCCGGTAACGTTTACTCTCTTTTTACTTATTGCAGAAATAGTGGTCACATTTCCAACATGGCCATCCTGAATTTTTTTTATAAAGACTTTAAATTCGGTATCAACCTTCATTTTTTCATTCAGGCTTTCCCAAAGGTTTTTACCTATTAAGTCGGATCTTTCTTGGTTATGCACTTTGAAAGCACAAGTATTCGCAAAAAGATAATTCCAATCAAAATCAATAAGGTAAATAGAAAAGTTTTGCCTGTCTAATTCATTGAGATCCAAATCAGAGTAGCGTTTATAGTTAAATATTGGAAACTTTGTGCATAGAGTAAACAAATTTAAAAAAATAAATTTTTTTAAGCCACTCTTGTAAATATGCGTTATTTCACTCTTTTATGAGTCCGTTAGGTTAATCGGCTGAGATGATTTGCTTTAATTTTTGCAACCGTTTGCCAACTTTGTTAAAGTAATTACAACATTAACTTAATATAAAGTTAACACCATCAATAAAATGACAGAAACGATTAAATTTTCCTAAAAGTGATAGAAGCTATTGAGTTATAATCTTTTAAGATGTTTATTGCATTTAAATATTCTAAAATTATCAAACGCTCAATATGTTAATTATAGCTCTCTCAATTCTATTCGTACTATTTGTTGCAGGTGTAGCACTAACAATAAAAGATGCTCACACAATTGAAATAGAAGATGTTTACATTAATGAAACTGATACAGGCAAATACACAAAAAACCATCATATTCAAGAGATTCTATAACCAGTTTTTAAACCATTGAAAGAACTGCAGAACATAGCTGCAGTTCTTACTCTTCTCCCAGCGGATCTCGCATCGAGCCGGAATTCCTAAAGCCAGCATAATATTTTATACCTACAAACATCCCGTTCATCTAGGATTATCACCCGTTAGTCTACTAAATTTTTGGCCTCGGTAAACTTCAGCTTTATTTGATCTATCAATTAAAGCAAAATGAAGAAAGCATCTAACCCCGTATCCCCATTTCTTATTTTATTAATTCCTGCCTTATTGGCTGTAGGATTCAAAAGCTTAAAAGGCGATCAACAGCAATCCGAAATTCAACGAGCAAGTGTACATTTTCAAGTTCCAACACTAAAGGGAGTAATAAAGGTTCTTTTCTAGTTGGCTACTAATTGCTCCATTTGATGTTGCTTTGGAATTACTACATCCCTAAATCCAGCATCTATCAAACGTTGTTTAAATTTAGTCTGTACATTGAACTCACCGTGAACGAGAAAGATTTTTTTTACTAGTTCGGGAGACTGACATGAAAGGAAGCGCAGCAGGTCTTCATAATCGCCATGAGCACTCATCGATTTGATAACTCTTACCTTTGCTCTAACATCATATTCTTCGCCAAATATCCTTACCACCTTATTTCCGGACACAAGTTTACCACCTAATGAAGAAGGCTCGCAATAGCCAACCACCAAAATGGTGTTTTTTTGGTTTCCAATGTTATTTCTGATATGATGTTTCACCCTTCCCGCCTCGGCCATGCCCGATGAAGAAATGATTACGCAGGGCCGGGGATCGTTATTTAAACCCTTTGATTCCTCTACAGATTGAATAAATTTTAAGCCTTTAAAATGAAACACATCGTGATCGACTTTCATCACTTCTTTCACACTGTTATTGAATACTTCGTCGTGCTCTTTAATCACGTTAGTGGCTTTTTCTGATAAAGGGCTATCAACATAATAAGCTACATCAGGCAAAGTTCCTTTCAACTCAAGAGAATTCAAAGCATATAACAATTCTTGTGTGCGGCCAACACTAAAGGCCGGAATGATCAATTTGCCGCCTTTTAGTAGACAAGTCTGGGTGATTATTTCCTGTAACTGTCCTTCAATTGCTTCCAGATCTTTATGGAGCGAATCGCCGTAAGTAGACTCCAGAAGAATATAATCAGCTTGGGTAAAGGTTTGAGGACTATTTAACAGCGCATCGCCGTAACGACCAACATCGCCACTAAACGTTATTTGCTGATATTTTCCCTCTTCAAGAATGGTGAGATGAACGGCAGCACTTCCTAAAATATGGCCTGCATCTGTAAACCGTAATTTTATCCTCGGTTCAATCTCAAAATCAGTGTTGTAATCAAGTATTTTGAATAATCGCAATGCTTCCATTACATTTTCTTCGGTGTATAAGGGTTCAACCGATGACAAACCTTTTCTGCCTCGCTCTTTATTTTCGTAATCGGCATCCTGCTGTTGGATATGTGCCGAATCATTTAGAAGAATACGGGCCAGATCCATTGTAGGAGCGGTACAGAATATTGGTCCGGCAAATCCTTCTGCTACCAGCCTGGGAATTAAACCGCAATGATCGATATGAGCGTGAGAAAGAATCAGGTAATTTACTTGATCAGGCTGAAAGCCAAAATGTTCGTTCAGCCCATCTGTCTCGTCGCCCATCCCCTGGAACATACCGCAATCCAACAAGATTTTTGTACCATTATCTAATTCTATTAAATGCTTTGTGCCGGTTACATTTTGTGCGGCACCGTGGAAGGTTATGGTCATGTGTTTATGGTGAAACTGTATAACATATAAACCCAATTTAAGTTTATAAGAAATAACTACAAAAATAGTTGTGAAACTAAAATATTAGTTTTATAATTGTTTAACGAATTATTTTTATGGAATTAAAAGAACTTACCAAAGCCGAAGAACAACTGATGCAAGTGTTATGGACACTCGAAAAAGCATTTGTGAAAGAAGTCATTGATGAACTTCCTGAACCCAAGCCTGCATATAATACGGTTTCTACAATCATCCGAATTTTGGAAACAAAGGGTTTTGTAGACCATGAAGCTTTCGGGAAAAGTCATCGATACTTCCCCGTTGTGAGTAAAGAACAATATAAAACGTTTGCTACAGACAAGCTTTTGAACGGCTATTTCGAAAACTCTGTAGAAAGTATGTTTTCTTTCTTTGTGAAAAAAGAGAAAATTGACTTGAAGGAGGCGGATGAAATTTTGAAGCTTATAAAAAACTTAAAATCAAAATAACATGGATTGGCTCAATTACCTCATCCAGGTAAACATCTACCTGATTTTATTCCACGCATTCTACAAGTTAGTTCTCCAGAATGAGACTTTTTTTAAATGGAACAGAGCATTTCTGGTATTGTCAGGCGCTTTGTCTTTCCTTATCCCAACCCTACAATCTACCTGGGTGAAAAGCTTATTTGTAAGCAAAGAGATTGTTTACGTTACGGAAGCAATAACCTTAGATGAGATTACAATTTCATCGGCTAAGGAAGTTGGTTTTGCGTGGACCCAGTTTATTTTAGCCATCTACCTGCTTGGAGTTGTGGTATTCCTTTGCAAATTTTTGTGGCAACTGTCGCAGGTCTCAAAAAGCTTTAAGCAAGAAAATCAGGCGCAATCTTTTTTTAAGAAAGTAAGTGTATCCGAAAATTTATCCTCAAGAGATTCTATTATTAAACACGAAGAAGTTCATGCTTCGCAACTGCATTCGGCAGACGTGATAATTTTTGAAATTATTGGCATCATCAATTGGTTCAATCCGGTTGTATATGCTTACAAGAAATCAATAAAGTTTATCCACGAATTTATAGCTGATGAAGTTGCTTCTGCGGAAACTGACAAGTCTGAATACGCCATATTGCTGGTAAGTAATGTTTTTGGAATCCGGAAGGAACAGCTCGCTAACAACTTTTATAATCAATCACTACTTAAAAAACGAATTATGATGTTACATAAGACAAAATCCCGGAAGGCAGCAATATTGAAATATGGGCTTTCTGCACCGCTTTTTGCGGTGATGGTTATTCTTTCATCGGCTATTTACAAACCGGATGTTAAAAATAAGCCACTTTCAACCTCTTCAATAATTGTTGACGGAATTTCTTCTGCGATCACGGCAGCTGATGCTGGGCTCAACACTATTAAACAATCACCTGAGACACTATCACAGAATATTTCACAAGAAAGCGCTCCATCTGCAGTATCCTATAATGATACATCTACCGCAGTATCAGCTGCCGATGTTGACGTTATGCCGGTCTATCCAGGGGGAATCACTGAGTTTTATAATTGGATAGGGAAGAACTATAAATACCCCGCAGATACAAAGTCAAAACAGATATATGGACGGATGGTGATACGATTCATTGTTGAAAAAAACGGTGAGCTTACTGATGTTAAAATTTTAAAAGATTTGGGATATGGAACTGCTGAGGAAGCAGTAAGATTATTAAAATCTTCGAAAGCTTGGACACCAGGAATCAAAAACGGCAAGCCTGTGAGAGTTGAGTTTGTTTTACCGATTCAGTTAAACAAACCAATTAAGGTCGGAATAACTGATTCTTCTACATTAGATGTTGTTGGTTTCAAAAAGGGTGATTTATCAAAGCTTGAAAAGATCGTTTATTTCTTAAACGGAAAAGTTATTACAAAAGCAGACATGGATAAATTAAATCCCAATAGCATAGAATCTATTAATGTGATTAAAGATAAATCTGATCTTTCAAATTATGATGTCCCGGAAGGAACAGAAGGAATACTCTTGATGACGTTAAAAAAGTAGGACCCAATGTTCAGAATGTTAGTTCTGATATTCTCAATTTTATTTTTTTCCTGCAAAGCAAAAATAAACCAACTTAAAAACGGCAAAGAACACGGCAAATGGATTATTAAGTCCGATGACGACTTATGGAAAGGGAAATTCAGATACGGAGCCGAGATTGGAACCTGGAAATCATTTACGAAAGGCTATTTATACAAAAAGGAGCGATATCGCAAGAATGCTTCATATATTGTCTTTTATCATTCCAATGGCAGAGTCAAATCCTGCGGAAGAACCAACATGGTTGGTGACAGCAAAGAAATTCACTGGTTTTACACGGGTAAATGGAAATACTTTAATGAGAGCGGAAAACTAATCGAAACGAAGGTTTATGATAAAGGCGTTATGATAGAATAAATTAAAAGGCCCTGATTCAAATATCAAGGCCTTTTCTAATATGCTTCTATTAAGCTTTATGCTATCATCCCATGCGGGTCTAAAACATATTTCTTAGCCGCACCTTTATCAAAATCCATATAGCCTTTTGGTGCATCGGCCAGAGAAATAACCTCCACATTTACTGCTTTAGCAATTTGAATCTTATCATATAAAATTGCCTGCATCAATTGTCGGTGATACTTCATAACCGGGCACTGACCAGTATGGAAGGAATGCGATTTTGCCCATCCTAGACCAATTCTTATTTTCAAATTACCCAGTTTCGCTGCGTCGTCTACAGCTCCCGGGTCGCCGGTAACATATAATCCCGGGATACCGATTGAACCTCCGGCCCGGGTAATTTCCATAGCTGCATTTAATACGGTAGCTGGGTGTTCATGACCACAGTCGCTACCATGCCCGCGAGCTTCAAATCCTACACAATCTATCGCAGCATCCACTTCAGGAACGCCAATAATAGCAGCAATTTGGTCTGCAAGACTTGCGTCTTTACTTAAGTCCACTATTTCACAACCAAAGCTTGCCGCTTGAGCTAACCTTTCCGGAATCATATCGCCAACGATAACTACTGCTGCACCTAATAAATGACAGGAAGCAGCGCATGCAAGTCCTACTGGGCCGGCACCTGCTACATACACGATAGAGCCAGGTCCAACACCCGCAGTTACCGCACCATGATAACCTGTCGGGAATATATCCGAAAGCAAGGTCAAATCCTTTATTTTCGCCATCGCCTGGTCACTATCAGGGAACTTCAATAAATTAAAATCTGCGTACGGAACCATTACGTATTCCGACTGGCCACCAACCCAGCCTCCCATATCAACATAGCCGTAAGCTGCGCCCGGTCTGGCCGGATTTACATTCAGGCATATTCCGGTTCTTCCTTCTTTACAGTTGCGGCATCTTCCGCAAGCAATATTAAATGGCACCGATACAATGTCTCCAACTTTGATAAACTCTACATCGCTTCCGGCTTCAATTACCTGTCCGGTAATTTCGTGCCCTAAAATTAATCCTTCAGGAGCAGTTGTTCTTCCGCGAACCATGTGCTGGTCGCTGCCGCAAATATTAGTAGAAACCACTTTTAATATTACGCCGTGATTGCATTTGCGATTTCCAATTGCAAGTTTCGGATAGTCGATGTTTTGAACTTCGACAACACCAGGTTTGATGTAGGCTACGCCTTTGTTGGTACTCATAGATAATATTGGTTGGTTTTATTGGTTAAAAGCAAATTAGATAAAATTGTCTCAAATCAGGAAAAATAATTAGCATAACCCGAGTTCGATTTTAGAACCCCTCAGTCCTGCGGACAGCTCCCCTTGAAGAAAGGGGGAGCAGGAGCACCGACTTAAAACACTGGTATAAAGTGCTTTACCTCCCATTATTTTTTCAAGGAGGGGATAAAGGGCTGGTAAAAAAACAACGACATCAAACCTATAATGAGCAGTAGAAACCCTAACGCAAAACCCCTCTAAATCCAAAATTGCTACTTCTGATGCCTTTTAACTTTTATAATTACCATTTTAGAAGTAGGCGTATTGCTCCGGTCGGCAACGCTATCTATTGGCACTAAGACATTGGTTTCAGGAAAATAAGTTGCGGCACACTGAATTGGGATATCAAACTCAACCACTATAAATTTTCGCGCCACTCTCTCTGAGCCTTTATGATAGTTAAATAAATCTACCACATCTCCCGGATTTAAGTCGGCACTTTTAATATCAGCGATGTTCATCAGGACAACCCTGCGCTCATTAAAGATTCCCCGGTAACGGTCATCAAGGCCGTAAATGGTTGTGTTAAACTGGTCGTGACTGCGAATGGTCATCATCATCAACTCATCAGGTGCCAGTGTTTGGTTAGTGACATTTGCGACATTAAATTGCGCCTTCCCACTGAACGTATTGAATTCGCCTTCTCTATTACAATTGGGCAAATAGAATCCTCCCGGTTTGCGCACCCTGGCATTGTAATTTTCAAATCCCGGAATAGTTTTTTCAATGGCATTGCGAATAGCATCGTAATCCTTTTCGTACAAATGCCAGTTTATCTTGGAGCGATTTCCTAAAGTCGCGATAGCCAATTTGCAAACAATCACTGGCTCGCTAAGCAAATTATCCGAAACCGGTTTCAAATTCCCTTTCGACATTTGCACCACACCCATCGAATTTTCGCAGCTGATGAATTGCATTTCTCCATGTACAACATCCTTATCGCTTCTGCCTAAACAGGGCAAAATCAATGCTTCTTCACCATGTATTAAATGACTACGGTTTAACTTTGTAGATACCTGCACGGTGAGCCTGCACTTCTGCAAAGCTGCGGCGGTAAATTTAGTATCCGGCGTAGCCGACAAAAAATTACCTCCCATAGCAAAAAAGACCTTCGCTTTGCCTTTGTGCATGGCATGAATAGCCTCTACCGTATCATAACCATGATGCCTTGGAGGTTCAATTTGAAATGCCTTCTGTAAGTTATTAAGAAACGCTTCCGAAGGCTTTTCATAAATACCCATGGTGCGGTCGCCTTGTACATTGCTGTGGCCGCGGACAGGGCAGGTGCCGGCACCCGGCTTACCAATACTTCCTTTCAGCAGAAGCAGATTAACCACTTCCATAATCGTGTCGACCGCATTTTTATGCTGGGTAAGGCCCATAGCCCAGCAGGCAATTATTTTGGTTTTATGCTTCAATGCATCAACAGTTTGATGTATTTGTGCTATAGATATTCCGGCTGACAAAGCCAGCTCTTCTAAATTTTGAGTTTTTAAGTGGGCTTTAAGGTCTTGATAACCGCTGGTGCGGGAGTTTATAAATTCATGGTCGAATACAGTGCCCGGAGCTTTTTCTTCTTCCTCTAATAGCAGCATCGCAATCGCTTTAAGCAAGGCCATATCACCATTTAACTTCACCTGCAAAAAGATGTCGGTGAGTCCGGAATTTCTGCCGATAGTGCCGTTAAAAGTTTGAGGATTATTAAATCCAATTAAACCCGTTTCTATTAAAGGGTTTACCGAAATGATTGTAGCACCTTTTGCCTTAGCTTTTTGTAAGGCCGTCAGCATTCGCGGGTGGTTGGTTCCCGGATTTTGACCGAGTATGATAATTACTTCTGCTTCATAAAAGTCTTCCAGCTTGACTGAACCTTTACCAATACCAAGTGCCTGATTTAATGCCACACCGCTCGACTCGTGGCACATATTCGAACAATCCGGCAAATTATTAGTGCCGTATTCGCGTACAAATAATTGGTATAAAAACGCAGCTTCGTTACTGGTGCGCCCTGAAGTATAAAAAACTGCTTCATCCGGCGAACTCAAATCATTTAAGTGTGAGGCTACTTTTTTAAAAGCCTCGTCCCAGCTTATAGGCTGGTAATGTGTTGCGCCTTTTGGCAGATACATGGGTTCTGCAATGCGGCCTTTTTTACCTATCTCATAATCGTTTAGTTGGGATAAGGAACTCACCGAATTTGCCGCAAAAAAATCAGCAGTAAGTTTTTTCGTTGTTGCTTCTTCAGCGATGGCTTTTGCTCCATTTTCGCAATATTCGCCGAGAGGAGAACGCTCATCGTCCGGGTCCGGCCATGCACAACCCGGGCAGTCGAAACCGCTTTTTTGATTCAAACTAAACAATGCCTTTGTGCCACGTGTAACATCCATTTCACCAAAAACGTGCTTTATGCTCGAAACGATTGCCGGAATTCCGGCAGCAGTTTTACCTGATTTGGAGAGCTTTAGATTTAAAAGTTCCTCAGGGTTTTCCGGATTTGGTGGAGTTTGGTTGTTCATTTGTTTAGCTGGAAAAAACTCAATTCATGGTCTGTTAATTCTTCAAGATTTCTGACCCAAGCAATTTGGACCGCTACCAGCACCATGTGGCATATTTTTTTGTCAACGAGAAATAACCTTTTTAAATTTCTGTACTGAGTTACCTAAAATGTCGCCCACATATATATCTTGTTCTTTGTCAACAGCAATATCGTGATACAAACTCAATTCTCCATCATACAAGCCGCTTCTTCCAAATCTGGTTTTCACTTTTCCACTTTTGTCAAACGAGAAAATGTCAGAGCCCCTGGGAATGAGTTTCAAAAATGAAATGTCATCAATTGAAAATAGTTTTTTAGAGTTTTTATCAAATGCCACAGAAAATATCCTACCAAAGCTTTTATCTGAAAACTCTGTCAAATAGTTACCTGTAGAGTCAAATAGTTGGATTCTGTTATTCTCTCTGTCTGCAACATACAAATTCCCATTTACGTCTAAGTCAATGCCATGTGGAATAATAAATTCGCCTTGTTTATCACCCTTCTTTCCCCACTCAAATAGATAGTTTCCAGTCGGAGAAAATTTAACAATTCTACTGTTTCCATAACCGTCACTCACATAAAAGGACCCGTCATTTGCGACAGCAACATCAGTTGGTCGGTTAAAATGTGTTTGGTCCTTTCCGGCAACGTTTGCTTCTCCTAATTTAAACAGGAGTTTCCCTTCGGGGGTAAATTTAAATATCTGATGCAGCCCGACATCAGTAACCCACACGTTGTTTTCTTTATCAATGGTTAAGCCGTGAGGCATAATGAATAGATTTCCACCCCAGCTTTTTAATATTTCGCCACTTTCATTATCAACCATCAAAACAGTATTCTCCTTAATGAAGGTTTCTGGCATTGAACCTATTAATGGCCATTCTCTGCTGGCTCTATGAAAAATGAAAATGTTTTGATT
>JANMZB010000421.1:0-6949 GCA_031382725.1 Sphingobacteriaceae bacterium
TCGCCCTTGGAATAAAAGTGGCTTTCACGGGTAGAAAGTAAATCACTGAAAACATGGATCTTTTTCGCTACGCATCTTACAAGGATATAGCTCTAATCCGCGAGTTGGCTCATCAAATCTGGCCTTTAACTTATCAAGACATCCTATCACCGGAACAAATCCGTTTCATGTTAAACGATATATATTCTAAAGAAAGTCTGCTTGCACAATTTGAAAATGGAACCCAGTTTGTGATGGCAGAAATGGAGGATCAGCCAATCGGTTTTGCATCATTTTCTTTATCAGATGAAGAGAACAAAGTTTACAAAGTTCATAAGTTATATCTCCTGGCCACCTTTCAAGGGAAAGGACTTGGGAAACAAATTATAAACTTCATCGAGCACGATGTTCGGCTTATAGGTGGACAATATTTAGAGTTAAACGTAAACCGAAATAATCCTTCTGCTGGATTCTACAAAAAAATCGGATTTAACGTCCATTCGGAAATAGATATTCCTTATCATCAATTCGTTATAAACGATTATGTGATGAGAAAAAAGCTTTAGGGCTTTTTTGATTGGAGCGGCGGAATTCTTCGGGGAGTTTCCCTTCCCGCTACAATGCCCCGGGAGCTTAAAGCGATGGCACTTATCGTGGAAGCGATATTCTCTACATTCAGGGTTTCAAATTCATCGTTCACCGTATGATAAAACTTATCCTTATCAATCTGGTCGGTTGAAATGGTATGTGCCGGAACGCCCAGCGCCGCAAGCGTTGCATTATCACTACGGTAGAATAAATTTTGTTGGGTGTACGGATCGGGGTGAAAGGTGAAACCGGTTCCTTCAAGATTCTTTTGCAGAATACTTCCAAAGTCTGATCGGTCAAATCCTGTAATGAAAGCTGCGTTCTTGCCAAATTTTGATTCCTTGCCAATCATTTCAATATTAAACATGGCCACCACTTCCGTGGGATTTAATTGATTGGAGAAATATTTAGAGCCCAACATTCCGGATTCTTCTCCTGTAAAGGCTGCGAAAATTAATGTGCGTGCATTGTTATTTAATTTTTTGTAATATTTGGCTAAAGAGATTACAGCTGTTATGCCCGATGCATCATCATCAGCTCCATTGGCGATAGAATCTCCGTCTGCGGCTTCGATGATTCCCAGATGGTCATAATGTCCGGAGAAAATTACATATTCATTGGGCTTGGTCTTGCCCGGAATAATTCCTGCAACATTGAAAAGGGGAGACCGTTCTGTTTTATTTTTGAAGCTTATCTCATAGCTTGCCGGTGCAGTTTCTTCACCCAAAATAAATACAGCAGCTTTGTTTTCATCGGGTTTATCAATTACTCTTTCGGCCATGAAGTAAGATTTCAACCTGTTAAAAGCATCCACAAATTGCTCATCAACAAAAACTACTACGGGCTTTTTTAAAGCCATAATCTCTTTGTATCGGGTCATAAATGACACGCCGTCTTTTATAAGATGAACTTCTGCGCTGCTGTTTTGAGTCCAGTTTAACTCTGGTATATCAGTAATAACAAGCAAATCCTTATTGTCTACAGATACGCCATTTACTGTGCCTTTATAATTTTCAGGGGCAATACTTAATAAAGAAAATTCCTGTCGGAAGCTATTTTGACCGGACATGGGTTCAAGTCCGATTTCGGTAAATTCACCTTCAATAAATTTTGCGGCTTTATCTATTCCCGGAGTAAATATCGCTCTGCCTTGCATTTCATCCGACGATAGGGTTCGAATAATTCTTTCTACATCGCTCTGTTTAACGAGGAGATTGGACTTTTTGACCGTGCAAGAAGTGATTAAAAATGTTAAAAAAAACAAGAAAAACCGGTTCATATTCATCATTCCCAAGGGTGATTTTCGAGCTCACGCGATGACTTCCCTACAATAATCTTTTTCTGTTTATGGATCTCTGTATCTACTTTGGTATCATGTACGCCATCAGTTACTGCAATATCAAAGTCTTTTGTTTTATGTGATCCATGCACCGCCGACTGTTCAACATTTTCAAGAGCAATATCATAGGGACCAATAGGGCTCATCAACTTTACAAAAACGGGCAGACATTCGAAAAGGATAAATAGTAGTCCGATAAACGCGATTGCCATGTATGTGCCAAAATCTCGCGAACCATCGGCATTAAAACTTAGCTGCCCTAACGCCCAATTGCGGTCGGCGAAGCCGGCAACATTAGCCAGACTATCAAGCTGTTTCCCGCTAAACATCCTTTCGGTAGTTATTCCTTCCATCTCTTTTCTTTTTAAGACAAAGCTTTCCAGCGATGCCATTTCCGCTCTCACAATATCCAGGCGTTGTGCCTTTTGATTTAGAACCGATTCCTTTTGTTTAGCGTAAGTTCCGTAACCTTCCTTCCCGGAAGTTTGATTGCTTTTATCTCCAAAAATCTCCTGATTCAATACAAACCGCGACCTATTGATATCTTTAATCAACGAATCTCTTTCGGATTTTAAATCACCTATCTTCTGCAACTCGGTTACATATTTATTGGTAAACACATTATTGAGTGTGTCGATTTTTGAACGCTGTCCATTTAAATAACTCGTTTTAAGTTTTTGCCTGATTTCCTTATCGAAGATCTTCAATTCCAGCGGACGAGAAATAACAATACCGATCATAATCGCAAGTAAGATCCGGGGTGTGGCTTGCAATATCTGTTGATTTGTACTTCCAATTTTAGAAATGCTCGATACAATATAACGGTCCATATTGAAAATCGCCAGTCCCCAGATTAATCCGAAAACGATAGCCAGAAGAATAGAAATCGGGTTACCCGAAAAAACAAAATACATGGCATAACCGCCCGAAAGGGCAGCGAACAGGGCAGTAAAAAAGATAGTTGCACCTATCCCAACATATTTATTATGTTCGGTGGAAAAGCGTTTAAGGGTATCAATATGAGCTCCGGAACAGAACCAGAAAAAATCGGTGATTTTCTTCATTAAAAAAAGAATAATATTTAATAAAACGACCTGACAAGCAAGTTGTTACAAAGAAACCAAAAATTGGTGGTAACGCATTAAAGATAACATCTTAAGCAATACCGGATTAGTATTATCTTTGTTTAAAAATTCTGCCAAATGGAAGAAATAACTGTAGAAGAGTTGAAAAGAAAAATCGATAGCGGTGAAGATTTTCAATTAATTGATGTGAGAGAAACCTTTGAATATGAGGTTTCTAATTTAGGTGGTGAAAATATTCCTTTATCAGGAATAATGATTGAATCTGATAAACTCGCTACTGATAAACCTGTAATAGTTCAGTGCCGAAGCGGTAAACGCAGTGCGGCTGCAATTATGCAATTGCAGACTTTAGGCTTTGATAACCTGTATAATCTTGAAGGTGGAATACTTGCCTGGAAAGAAAAATACGATCCATCTATGCCTGTTTATTAATGCTGAAAAAGGTTCTATTAAACGTATTTTATAATATCGCCATTTTTACAATGGGTCTTTGTTTGTTTTGGGGAATAAACAAAGAACGTTACAGCATTGTAGTAATGGCGGTATTTGCGCTGGCATTATTTGTCTTTTTTAAGCTGCGGCTGATAAAAGAGATTAAGCAGGCTACAAAAAAAGGAGCTTAATCTTGTTGGTTGGCCTCAAAGCCGATCGTTTAGATCGTACCCATCACCATCATTTGCTCCATGGTCGGGTTTATACTTCCGCCCTTAGGCTCCAGTGTAACTGCAAATGCTTGAGCGTTTTTGAGGGATTTCATTTTGATCATCCCTGCACTATCCGCTTTTGCGTCGAAAACTCCTAAATCTACAGGTTTACCATCAACAAGTGCCCAAAGCTGATATTGATGCTCTTGATCGTTGGCCGGCATTTTTAAAGAAGCCACATCAATCATCACTTCTGATTTTTGAGAGCTGAATGCCACCATCATACTAGCAGTCGGAGCGTTGGGGGTTCCTTTTAAACTCACCACTTTATATTGCTCAGGGCTGTGGAAAACATCAAGTGATTGTTTGGCATCTCTCAGCTGCCCTTCAACAAAGTTGGTATGCGCTACGTATTTTTGATTCGATTGTTGTAGAATAACAATCTCATTGTGAGAATCTTTTAATTGACTGTATAGGTTCGTCAAGGCAACTAAGCTGAGCAATAACAGAGCTACCGATGCCGCAAAGGCGTACTTATAAAATTGATTGTTTCTTCCACGAATTGGAATGACTTGAACTTTTTTCTCTTCTGTGATTTCTAATTTTCCCAGAGTCGCAGATCGTAAAGTATCGGGTGCGTTTACCGCGTTTTCATCAGCATAGCTTTCCAATGCATTTTCAATCTCTGTTAATTCTGTTCTTAATTCAGGGTGTTTGTCAAGCATTAATTCAACCTCCCGTCTTTCGCTCTCGCTTAAGCTACCAAGAACGTAAAGCTCCAACACCCCACTTTCGATATATGCTTTTAAATCTTCCACTTTAATTAAATAACTTTCGTAAGCTAATAATAGCCAACCTCACTCTTGTTTTAACAGTACCGAGAGGTATGCCTAATTCTTCTGATGCTTCAACGTGGGTATACCCTTTAAAGTAAATTAAATCGAGTACTGCTTTAGCTTCAGGCTTTAAGTTATCTACCATCTCTCTAACACCAAGTACTTCAGGATTTAAAGTTGTACTGCGTTGTTCATCAATGGTAATTACGGAGTTTTCAATATCCTGGTTTTTGTTGTTGTTACGAAAATCTTTCGACCTCAGTTTATCTACCGAAAGATTACGGGCCAGATTAACCATCCATGTAAACAAGCGGCCTTTTGTTTCATCGTAAGAATCAAACGAGTTCCAGATCTTAATAAAGGTTTCCTGTAAAAGGTCTTCAGCAAGCTCCTGGTTTGGTACAACTCTACTAATAACTCCGAAAAGAGAAGCAGAATACATATCATATAGGGCTTCTGAACCTAGTCTTTGTTTTTGCCGGATAGCCCTGATCAGATCGGGCTCTGCGAGTGATATTTTCGTTTTTCTGCTCAAAAGTTTTGGGTCACATTAAGTATCTATCATAACAATAATATGCAATGATTGTGTGGATTCAATTTTTTTTCAAAAAAAATACAAATATGGAAATCCGACTGCATCAATATCCACGTAGGTAATGAGAAATAATCATAACCCAATATAGATATTATGGAAAATTCAACTATCAAAAATGAGGAGGCTTCTACACAAGAGGCATTTCTTGGCAAGCGAGTTCAACGGCGTTCGTTTTTAAAATATGCCGGTGCAGGTGCTGCAGGTGTAGCATTAGTTGCTGCAGGCTGTAAACAAAGTAATTTTAATCCCGATGATCCGAATAACAGCATGGGAAAAGCTGTTTCCCTAGGAAGTGGTGATGTAGGTATATTAAATTACGCTTATGCTTTAGAGCAATTGGAAGCAGCATTTTATATTCAAGCTGTTGCGACTCCTTATTCTGGAATTACAGCTGCTGAGACAGCAATATTAAGAGATATTCGTGATCACGAAATTGCTCACAGAGAGTTTTTTAAAGCAGCTATAACAAGTGCAGCTCCAACAATGGTTATCGGAAATCTGGAAGTTGATTTCAGTACTATTAATTTCAGTAGTCGTGCGAGCGTACTGGGAACCGCTAAGGCTTTTGAAGATCTTGGTGTATCAGCGTACGACGGTGCAGGATATCTGATAGAAAACGAGACTTACCTTTTATTAGCAGGAAAGATTGTTTCTGTAGAAGCACGTCACGCTGCCTTAATTCGCGAACTTTTGGAACCTAATAGTTTCCTTGGAGAGCAGGTTGATGCGAATTCGTTAAACATTTCACGTACTCCTGCTCAGGTTCTTGCGATAGCAGGTGCTTATATTAAAACTAAAATTGACGCAAGTAGTTTACCAACCTCTTAATTAAGAAATCATGAATATCGTAAATATATTAGAAGAAATAGAAAAAGTAGACGGAGAAATCTACGAACGTTTAAGTCCGCGCCGCAAAGCGATGAAGGATTTTTGGAATATGGGTTCTAAAGTTGCCCTTTCTGCTATGCCACTAGCTTTTGGCTCTATGTTAAACAAAGCGTACAGTGCAACTCCATCTGCAATTATAGATGTACTTCAATATGCTTTAACACTCGAGCATTTTGAATATAACTTTTATAAAAGGGGCCTCGAAGCAACCGGTTTGCCAATTCCGGCTGGTGATCAGCGAAATGCTCTTATTATGATCCGTGACAGTGAATTGAAACACGTTAATTTTTTAAAAGCTGTTATCCCAACTGTTGTGGCAGGTACAGCTCCGGTGGCCGAAAAAACTAATTATGATTTTACGGCAGGAAATATATTTGCCGATGTTTTTACAAATTATGGAACTTTTCTTGCAGTAGCACAGGTTCTTGAAGATACAGGTGTACGTGCATACAAAGGTCAGGCGGGAGCTATTAAACGCGAGAGTGTAGTATTAACGGCTGCTTTAGGAATTCATGCAGTTGAAGCACGTCATGCAGCCAAAATCCGCTACATGCGTAAATTGAATGGTGCTATGGATGCTTTTGGGCAACCTGTAAAATCTTGGATTGCAGGGTCCACCACAGTTTCCAACGATACAGGTGTTGCCCCAGCAAATGGTAATTATGGCGGTGCAACTCCTGAAAATACTATAGTTCAGGCGGGTGTAACCATTACTAGTCTGCCAGGTATAGGAGGTAATATTTCTTTTAGTGCAGCCGCCGAAGCATTTGATGAACAATTAACTAAAGCCGAAGTTCTGGCATTAGTTTCAGTATTTAATGTAAGTTAATTTTTGTGATGATTGATTAGTAATGAAGAGGTTGTCTCAAAAAGGCAGCCTCTTTGTATATCAAAAAAGCTCTTTTTAAAGGGCTTTTTGATATAAATATTTGTCATATATTATTGATTTTCATATATTTAAGTGTAAATCAGTAGCAAATATGGTGAAAAAAATG
>JANMZB010000474.1:0-13330 GCA_031382725.1 Sphingobacteriaceae bacterium
CCTGATCATTTGGTAATTACTTACGTGAATTGTTCTGCAGAACTTAAAGCGATGAGCGACATAGTGTGTACCTCATCAAATGCTGTTCAAATTGTGGAAAGCTTGCCGAAAGAACAAAAAATTATATTCGGACCAGATAAAAATTTAGGTGCTTATGTAGCGAAGAAAACGGGTAGAGATTTAGTTTTATGGAATGGTGCCTGTATGGTTCACGAAATATTTTCGATGCAACGGATCACCAAACTAAAGGAAAAACATCCTGAAGCTAAATTTATTGCGCACCCTGAATGTGAAGATGTGGTGCTGAGAATGGCTGATTATATCGGCTCGACTACCGGATTATTAAATTACACGATAAATAATACCGCAAAGGAATTTATTGTAGCAACAGAGAGTGGTATTATTCACCAGATGGAGAAATCGAATCCTGATAAAGTGTTTATACCGGCCCCGCCAAATAACAGTTGTGCTTGTAATGATTGTCCTCATATGAAGCGTAATACATTGGAAAAGTTGTATTTATGTATGAAGAATGGTTTGCCTGAAGTTACTATTCCAATGAATATAATTGAAAAAGCAAGAGTACCAATAGAGAGAATGTTGGAGTTATCGGCAAGATTGGGGTTGTGACCCCTAGCCCCTAAAGGGGAACTTAAGGTGCCTAGCCGGAGAAGAGTGATATAAAGTGGCTAGCTTGTGAAGAGGTAGGTAAGTTGCTTTTATAGAGACCTTTTTAAGGTGAGTGGTTAGTTTTTTACTTTTGAATTTTACCTTTTGAATTTGTAACACGTGTTTGAAAATATAGAGAAAACCGACATAAGTAACTTAGGGGAATTTGGTTTAATTGATCATTTAACCAAGAGTATTAAAATAACACAGAGCTCTACCATAAAAGGTGCAGGTGATGATGCTGCCGTGCTTGATTTTTCAGGGAAGAAGATGTTAGTTTCTACTGATTTATTGCTGGAAGGAATTCATTTTGATTTAGCTTATACCCCACTTAAGCATTTAGGATATAAAGCCGTTCAGGTAAATCTGAGTGATATTTATGCCATGAATGGGATGGCTAGTCAGATCACTGTTTCGCTGGGTTTATCGAGCAAATTTCCGATAGAAGCAGTTGAAGAATTATATTCAGGAATTTTATTGGCGTGTGATAAATATAAAATTGACTTAGTGGGTGGTGATACATCAGCATCGAAGCAAGGTTTGGTAATTAGTGTAACAAGTATTGGTTATGCAGATGAGGGTGATATTTGTTATCGCAATACTGCAAATGAAGGCGATCTAATTTGCGTATCCGGAGATTTGGGAGCAGCGTATTTAGGTTTACAATTACTCGAAAGAGAGAAACTTATTTATCTGGAAAATCCACAAATACAACCGGATTTAGAAGGGAAAGATTATATTATTGAGCGTCAGTTAAAGCCGGAAGCCAGACGAGATATTATTGAGATATTAAAAGAGTTAGGGATTAAACCTACCGCGATGATTGATGTGTCTGATGGTCTTTCTTCAGAGGTTATTCACATCTGTAAGCAATCAGAAAAAGGGTGTAATATTTATGAGGATAAATTACCAATAGACCCGATGACGTACGAAACCGCCCGAGAATTTAATCTGGATCCAACGGTTTGCGCTTTAAGCGGAGGCGAAGATTATGAGTTGTTATTTACCGTACCGCAGTCAGCATTTGAAAAAATAAAGAACAATCCGGATATCAGTATTATCGGGCATATTACTGAAAAATCTGCAGGAATGAATTTGATTTCAAGGTCTAATAATTCACATGAATTGAAGGCGCAGGGGTGGAATTCTTTTAAGGGTTGATTTACTCTAAGAATAGTCGTGTTGTCATCTCGACCTAAGGAGAGATCTAAAACATCGGTTGGTTACCCGTAAGATTCATTACGTTTGAATGACAAATCACTCCTCAACCAAAAACCTCTCCTCAATCTGCTTATTCGTTTTTGCGCCCAATCGCTTTAAACCCTCAACTTTACCAATCAAATTACCGTTACCGGACGATAATTTTCCGAAAGCCTCCGCATAAGAATCTTTTGCTTTGTCTAAGTTATCACCCACCTTTTTAAGATCTGTTATGAAACCAACAAACTTATCATAAAGAGCTCCTGCTTTGGTTGCAATATCAATAGCATTTCTGGTTTGCTGCTCTTGTTTCCAGATAGACGCAATAGTTTTTAAAGTGGCTAGCAAAGTTGATGGCGTTACGATCACCACGCGCTTACTCCAGGCAAATTCAAATAGCTCAACATCATGCTGCACCGCGATTGCAAAACAGGATTCTATCGGCACGAATAGTAGCACAAAATCGGGAGAATTGACTTTATACAAATCGCTATAATTCTTATTACTTAACCCTTTAATGTGATTTTTAAGGGAGAAAATATGATCATTCAAATGACCAATCCGCTCCTCTTCAATGTCGCAGTTGATTAAGCGATCGTAAGCTATAAGAGAAACTTTCGAGTCGACAATGATATGTTTATTATCAGGCAGGTTTATTACAATATCTGGCTGTAACCGATTACCGCTCGCATCGCTAAAACTGTTTTGTTTCGAAAAGCCTTCTCCGTTAACCAGCCCGGATAACTCCAGAATTCGGTCTAATACAAATTCACCCCAGTTACCTTGCTTTTTTGTATCCGCTTTAAGCGCTCTTGTCAAATTATGCGCTTCCTGACTTATCTGGCGATTTAGTTCCATGAGTTTCCCAAGTTCACCCTTTAACATGTTGCGTTCATCAGACTCAGCTTTATAAACCTTTTCAACCTTTTCCTCAAAAGCCTTTATATTTTCCTTTAATGGATTTAACAATAAGTCGAGGTTTGATTTATTTACTTCAGTAAATCGCAGTGTTTTATCGTCAAGTATTTTAGAGGCAATAAGTTCGAATTCCTTATTAAACTTCACTTGAAGATTTTCGATCTCAATTTTTTGGTCGTTAATTTTCTCTTGCTGGGTTTTGTAATACACCTTCGCGCTTTCTAAGGATTGATTAGCTTCGGCAAGATGTCTGCGTTCTTGTTTTAAATCTTCAAGAATCCTGTCCCGCTCTTGTTTCAACAGGTTGCTTGTTGCCTCTTTCTCTGCGAGAAGATTTTCAACCCGCTCTTGTGCTTTCGCTAGACCTATGGCCATGTCGGCATATTTATTTTTCATCGTCTTTACAGACTGAGAGTAGTAAAAAATCGTTATTAAAATAATCAGGCCGCAGATAATGTAACTCAATTCCATTGCTAAAATTTTTATCAAAGTACGCTGAAAAAAATTGATTAAGCAAAACTGGTTAGTATAATTTTTGAAAAAATGTCATGCTTTTAAAGATGAAAGGATATTATTGTCAGGCAGTTAAAGAAAATTAAGCTGCGGAATACTTTTTGAGTAGTAATTCTAAAACAAACGAAATGGGAATAATTATTTTTATAGGAATAGCAATCGCAAGTTTTATAGTACAGTATAGGTTTAAAGCCAAGTTCAGAAAGTATTCTGAAACGCCGATAGCTTCCGGTTTAACCGGAAAGGATATTGCGCAAAAAATGCTGGAAGATCATGAAATAACCGATGTGCAGATATTGTCTGCCGAAGGTTCTTTATCCGACCACTACAATCCGGCCAACCGCACGGTTAATTTAAGCCCGGAAGTTTACAGCGGACGCAGTATTGCAGCAGCAGCAGTTGCGGCTCATGAATGCGGTCACGCTGTACAGCATTCCAAGGCATATTCGTGGTTACAGTTTAGAAGTTCGATGGTTCCGGTTGTAAATATTGCCTCTAATTTATTGCAATATGTATTTATGCTAGGTATCATTATGATGGCTTCGGGTATAGGTTATACTATGCTTTTAGTGGCGTTCATCGCGATGATCGTGGTAACAATATTTAGTGTTATTACGCTTCCGGTGGAATTTGACGCAAGTAACCGGGCACTTGCATGGTTACAAACAAATCGTGGTATTATGCAAACTACCGTAGAGCACGATCAGGCAAAGAATGCATTATGGTGGGCTGCGATGACTTATGTTGTTGCTGCGCTGGGATCGGTTGTTCAATTATTATATCTGGCGATGATGCTATTTGGTGGCAGAAGCGACGATTAAGATGATCTAGTCCTCGGATGAAAAAGGCAGATTGCAAATATTCATCCGATGACTTTACCGACTTAATTCATTTTGTAAGGTGCGATCATATTAAAGTTTTCAATTTTTTTAAGTCATAAAAAAAGCTTCCTGTGTTAGGGAAGCTTTTTGGTTTTTATCAGGGCTTATTTTACTAATTCATTTTGTAAGGCGCAATCATATTAAAGTTTGGAATTTTAACCTCAAACTCCTCATCATCAATCAAGCGGCGCATCTCGAAAGAACCTTCCATTTTTCCTATATCTGTTTTCAGGTTACAGCCCGAAACATATTCATGTGATTTACCCGGATCGATTACAGGTTGCTGACCAACCACGCCTTCACCTTCTACTTCCCGGCGTGTGCCATTCGAATCAAATATAAACCAATGGCGGCGCATTAACTGTACACTATAATCTGTAAGGTTTTCAATATTTATTTTATAAGCAAACATGTAATGTTCGTTTGCCGGATTCGAATATTCAGGTTGGTAAATAGTTTCTACCGATATTTTAACGCCTTCTGTAATGTGTGTAGTCATATCAGATTTTTTGAATTTGTTAATCAATGTTACAATTAAATCCAAAAATCAGGCCAATACTTCATCAAAATTATTTCGTATCTCTTCGAGCACCTCATTTATAGCAACAACACTTTCCAGTTTAACCAATTGCATCCGATATTCTTTAAAATTTGGAAGCCCTTTAAAGTAGTTTGAATAGTGACGACGCATTTCAAAAATTCCCGTTTTCTCGCCTTTCCATTCGATGGATTTTTGGAGGTGGGTACTGCAAACCTCAATTCTTTCGGTCAACGTAGGGCCGGGTAAATGCTCTCCAGTATTAAAAAAATGCTTTATTTCCCTAAAAATCCATGGATATCCGATAGCAGCGCGACCAATCATAATGCCATCAACTTCATATTCCATGCGCCAGTTAGCGGCTTTCTCGATCGAATCTACATCGCCGTTTCCAAAGATAGGAATCGCGATTCTTGGGTTTCTTTTGATCTCTCTGATTAAATTCCAGTCGGCTTCACCTTTATACATTTGAGCCCGGGTGCGGCCGTGGATGGTAAGCGCTTTTATACCAACGTCTTGCAGACGCTCGGCAACTTCATACACATTTTTGGTATTATCGTCCCACCCCAATCTTGTTTTTACAGTCACCGGTAGGTGTGTAGATTCAACAACCGCACGGGTCATTTTCACCATCTTATCAATATCCTGCAATAAACTTGCACCTGCCCCACGACATGCTACATTTTTTACCGGGCAGCCGTAGTTGATATCAATTAAATCGGGAGAAGCTTTAGTTGCGATCTGGGTAGCTTCACGCATACTTTCGATATTACTACCGAAAATCTGGATGCCAATAGGGCGTTCATATTCGAAAATATCCAGCTTCTGAACGCTTTTTGCCGCATCGCGAATTAAGCCTTCCGAAGAAATAAATTCGGTATACATCAAGTCGGCCCCATTTTGCTTGCAAACAAAACGGAAAGGCGGGTCGCTCACATCTTCCATTGGAGCCAGGAGCAACGGGAATTCCCCTAAATCAATATTTCCAATTTTAACCGACATTGCCTTATGCTAATCTTTTATCTTTGTGGGCTTAAACAATTTGCAAAATTAATATTAATAGATCTAAGATGCCTAACGAGCCGTCAGAAAAACGTCATCCTTTCACCGCTCTGATTTTATTGATTGCTCTTGTGCTGGCCGGGTGTTTTGTATTTATAGTATTAGCACAAGTTTTGGGAAACTTAGTTTGGGGTGTAAATATCCTCGATGATTTAAGTACCGGCCGTGCTAGCGTTGATATGCAAAAGTTGTTTCTTGCTTGTTATTCTGTTGGTGCATTTGTAATTCCGCCAATCATTTATGCCCGACTTCAATCCAGAAAACCATTACAATACCTTAATATCAAACTTCCAAAACCCCTTTGGTTATTCCTGATAACAATTTTGTTAATGCTTTGCATTACACCATTTTTGGAGTGGTCCGTTTACATCAATCAGCAAATGAAACTTCCTGCATTCCTTGCTTCGGTTGAAACCTGGATGAAGTATAAGGAAATAGAAGCTGAGATTTTAACCAAGGCTCTTTTGGTGATGAAATCTTACGAAAGCTTGTTTATCA
The DNA here is from genome assembly GCA_031382725.1 of Sphingobacteriaceae bacterium. GTDB lineage: Bacteria > Bacteroidota > Bacteroidia > Sphingobacteriales > Sphingobacteriaceae > Paradesertivirga. The sequence continues at coordinate 6,280 of JANMZB010000474.1, forward strand.
ACCTGGTAATTATTGCGGTAATACCCGGAATTGGCGAAGAGTTGATTTTTAGAGGATGTATCCAAAGGATAATATCAAGAGCAACCAACAATTACCATATCGGGATTTGGGGAGCGGCCATTATATTCAGCGCGATACATCTTCAGTTTTATGGATTTTTGCCCAGGATGCTTTTGGGGGCACTTTTTGGCTATCTTTTCGTCTATTCCAAAAGCTTGCTGGTGCCAATTCTAGCCCATTTTTATAACAACGGAGTAGCCGTTATTTCGGCCTTTGTTTTACAGCAACAAGGTAAATCTTTAGACACACTCACTAAGCCCGAGCATCAAAAATGGTATTTAGTAATTCTAAGTGTTATTTTTACAGGGTTTCTTATCAGGATGTTTTTGATGAGCTATTTAGACAACAACAGAAAATTAGCAGATGAACGATAGTTGGGTGAAGATATTTACTTCTTCAGATTTTTTCAAATCGGAAATGGTAAGGCAGGTATTAATAGATAACGAGATCGATGCTGTGATTTTAAACAAACAGGGCTATCCTTATAATATTGGTCAGGTAGAAGTGTATGTTTCACCTGATCAATTTCAACCTGCTTTAGAATTAATTGTGAAAAACGATCTATGAAGGTAAGGGCAATTACCGGTTTCTTTTTCGTGGTAGTGATGCTTGGGTCTTTGCTTCTGGGAGAATATGCATTTGCCGTTTTTTTTATCGTGCTAAGTATGCTTTGCCTGGTAGAATTTTACAAGCTTGTGAAAACAGACATCATAAGGCCACATCGTTCTTTAGGTGTGTTACTTGCAGGCACTATCATTACCCCAATGGTTTTAAATTTCCTTTTCCAGGATTATTTTAAATATTTATTTCTCGCGGTACCTGCAGCAATTTCAATTTGTATTGTGGAGCTTTTCAGGAAAAAAGAACACCCGTTTATTAACCTTGCATTTACCTATTTCGGGATCTTGTTTATTATCATCCCATTCTGCTTTTTTACGGCATCAGCGTTTATCGGAAGTACGTTTAATTTTCATTTCCCGCTCTCTTTTATGTTGCTTTTATGGGCCAGCGATACAGGAGCATATATTTTTGGAGTAAATTTTGGGAAGCATAAATTATTCGAACGGCATTCGCCTAAAAAAACCTGGGAAGGTTTTTTTGGAGGCATGGCGACAAGCTTATTATCGGCTTACATAATAAGTGCTCAGTTTAACGATTTAACTTTCCCACAGTGGGCGGTTGTTTCCTTGATTGTGGTGATTGCAGGCACCTTCGGCGATTTGTTTGAATCGATGTTAAAGCGGAGTATAAAAATTAAAGACTCAGGCTCCTTTCTTCCCGGACACGGTGGTTTACTGGATCGGTTTGATGGTTTTTTGTTTGCCGCGCCTTTAGCCTATATGTATATCTATTGGATTATTAATTTGAATTGATGGGAGAAGAGGATATTCCGGATAGGATCGAAGAAGAAGTTTCTGAAGAAGTAACGCCTGTTTATAAAGACAGGTCTTTGCTTTATATGGGTGTAATTTTAGGAGTGGTTATCGCCGTTATGGGTTATCTCACACTATTTGTAGACGATCCATCAAAAATTTTCAGTAATGATGATAAAACCAAATTGATTGTTGATGATAAAACCTCTGTTTTAAACCAAAATGTCTCGATGAACGATGAGGAAGTTCGAACTTCTTTAGTTAGGTTCATCGAGGCTTTTTATTACGATCAACGGCGTGGATATTTTGATCCTCCCAGCTATTTTGCGGATATAACCGAAACATTTTACAATTATCATAACCTTACCCATAAGCGCCTCAAAGAGTTATACTGGCAGCGTTTGGAAGGAAGAGATAATTACAAACGCAATTGGATAGTTTCAACCCTGGATTTTGAACGTGCTGATTCAAAAATTACGGCTACTTTTTGGGTTAAAGAAAGTTATTACAGGCGTGCTTTACGCGATAATTATTCAGCATTAATTAAGTACGAAATCATTATTGACGAAAGCGGTAAAATTATTTCCCTGCGTGAAATCGGGACTAAGAATGAGGAAGTACAAACAACTCAGCCAGACTCAATCGCATTTATAGAGCCGCAAGCAACCACACAAGAAAACCAGGTCGCAGCGGTTCCGGACAAAGTATATGATAACACGCTTGTTGATATTGCACCTGAATATGCAGGAGGCGCAAAAGAGCTGGGTCGATTCTTTGCGTCAAATCTAAAATACCCTGATTTAGCTAAACAGAAAAATGTTCAGGGGAAAGTTTACCTGTCTTTTATAGTAGAAAAAGATGGTACCCTTACGGATATAAAAATAAAGCAGGGAATTGGAAGCGGGTGTGATGAAGAAGCTAGTAGAGTTTTGAAAGCATCCGAGAAATGGAAGCCGGGAATGATTAAAGATTCTCCGGTTCGAACGTATTTTTCTGTACCGGTAACGTTTCAATTATAGTAAAGCGAAGGCCATACTAAGAACCTGAGTTGGACTATTAAATTAAAAACCAACCCCTAACCCCCGCCAGCGGGGGACATCAAAGCGCTTTAAACATTGTGTCAATAGGTTTGTCTAAGAAAAGATTTGTTTTAAGCGGATTAAGCTCCCAGTATCCCCCGCTGGCGGGGGAATTAAAGGGGGTGGTTGCACACTAATTTTGAGTTTTCGTTGAATTTATAATCAAACTCAGATTATAATGTTTTTATTCACTTTCCTTATTCTCAGAAGGTTTTTGGCTAGTACATTTAAGGCCATCTTCCGTCATAACCCATTCTGTTATTTCATGATCCCAATGCTTATCTTCTTCCTGGCAATCCCATAAATTAATGTTTTCTAATCTCCAGCCAAGATTACCTTCAATTTTCACTTTTGTATTTACCGGAATTTTCAAATGAACGTCTATCTTCTGATCTCTGTAAAGCCCGTTTCCTGCCAGCCGGAAATACTTATCAAATTGTAAAACGGAGTCTTTTTGAATAACCTGGTAAGTTATACGTTGAGCAGCTTGCAGGGCCTGTTCAAAATTCTGCCCCCGGCCGCTAATTTCTTTCATAACTGATAAAGCTTCATCATCGCTTTTATCTATAAATAAATGTATTTCTTGCGTTTCATGGTTCATCATATTATCGCCATATAAAATTCTTCCTGTAAATTTCCCACGACTAACATTATACTTTATACTATCAGCGCTGTTTAACGAAAACTTAGAGTCCATTTTAACGATGATAGACGGATAGGATTTCAACTCGGAAGTTTGCTCAAGCTTAGCCTCGTCCCTAAATTCGGAAGCTACTTTCGATCCATAATAAACCCCCATTCCCAAACCCGTAAGCCACAGAATAAGCATAGCAAAAGATCCGTAACGGGATATCACCTTTCTATTCAACAGCACTCTTATAGCAAAAAGAATTAAGGCGATAAGTGGAATGCAAAGCAACAGAAATGCGCTGAAGAAAATAGGAGAACGGTATTCTTCATTAATTGCGTTAAACGGAAAATCAACATAGCTGCTGTTATTTAAAAATCCTAAGCCAAAGATGAGTCCAAAAATCGCTGCGAATAAGGTTGCAGCACCAACTGATATTATTATTATACCTATAATCTTAATAAAGAGCTTGATTAGCTTAACGATAAAGTCTATAATTTCTTTAACCGGATCGCTAGTATTTAACCTTTGCTCTGTTTGATTAAAGCCTTTGCCTGTTTCAGCTGTTTCATCAAAACTTCGCTTAAAATTTTGAAGATTAATCGCTTCCCCTTTCATGGCCATTTTTTCCTGTCTGGTTTTAGCTATAGGGAGTACAGCCCACAAAACGAGGTATGGAATCAGGCCAATGCCAGATATCAATGTAGTTACGATTACAATTAGCCTCATCCACTTTATTTCGATATCAAAATAGTGAGCCAGCCCAGCACAAACGCCTGCAATCATTTTATCCTCACCGTCCCGATATAAAGTTTTTGATGATTTTAAACGATCTGCGGTAAACACTTCATCTTCCTCATCATTTTCAAAATCTTGTGCACGGCCCATTTGCGATGTAATTTCCTCTACATCTTGTAAAATAATCACCTGTTTATTCTGCTCAGCCAATCGTTGAGAAAACATCTCAGCCAACCTGTTTTCAATGTCGGTTACAATTTCAACGCTGTCTTTGCTGTAGGCAAAATGGCGCTTAACTTCCGTCATGTAACTTTTTAAAACTTCGTAAGCATCCTCTTCTATATGAAATACAATGCCATTAATATTTATGATTATTGTTTTATTCATGATCTTATGTATTAGGGTTTAGTTCTCTTCCATTAGTTGCTACACTTACCGCATAAACTAATTCATTCCAGGTTTTATCCAAATGTTCAAGCACTTGTTTACCCGCTTCGGTAAGTACATAGTATTTTCTTGGAGGGCCCGAAGTTGATTCAACCCAGTTATATCCAAGCAGTCCATTATTTTTCAACCTGGTTAAAAGTGGATAAAGGGTTCCTTCAACCACAAGAAGCTTCGCCTTTTTAAGTTCCTCGATTATATCGGAAGCGTAGATCTCTTTTTTAGAAATAGTAGAGAGAATGCAATACTCCAGTATGCCTTTCCTCATTTGCGTCTGAGTGTTTTCTACAATCATAAAGCAAACATATAAAAAATATAGTACTATGCAATACATAGTACTATATTATTTATATAAGTAAGAATGTCATATGGAAGGAAGTTTTTTATAAAAAATTTTGATTGGATAACTAATATTCCGATATTGATATATAACAAAAAATGCAAGGAGGATAAATTACTGCTCAGCTTAATTTGTGCCAAAATAAAACACCAATTGGCTCGAATTTTCACACTTACTTACCTTATACCTTAAAACAGTTTTAATTTCATACGTATTCCAGCAGTTAATTGATATAAAAGCAAAATATCAAATAAAAGCTTGTAACTATTTGAAAATAACCTTAAATTTATTTTAATCATTAATTTAAAAAGAAGAGTATGCGAAAACTTTTATCAAGTTTATCATTAGTGCTTTTATGGGCAACATTTGCCCTAGCGCAAGAGCGTACCGTAACAGGTACCGTAACCGCCAGTGATGATGGATCTGCCCTCCCTGGTGTAAGTATTAAAGTCAAAGGAACTACTACCGGTACCCAGACCGGAGCAGAAGGCCAGTATTCTATTAAAGTTCAAGACAACAAGGCGGTTCTGATTTTTTCATTTATTGGGTTTTCTAGGCAGGAAACCACGGTAGGGATTAAAGATGTGGTTAATGTTATTTTGAGCACTGATAAACAACAACTTAGTGAAGTTGTTGTTACGGGATACAGTACACAAAAGCGAACGGAATTTACAGGAGCTGTAGCTTCAGTAACCGGGGCTTCAATTGAAGACAGACCAATTCAAAGTTTTGATCAGGCGTTGGGCGGTCGTGCAGCGGGTGTTAATATTGTACAACCCAATGGTTTGTTAAATAATGCGCCAGTAATTCGGGTAAGAGGCATTAGTTCTATTTCACTGGGATCTTTTCCACTTATTGTTGTAGATGGTCTTCCAATTGCAACACAACAGGATATTTCAGTTAATACGGCAGCTGTAAATAATCCTTTAGGAGATATTAATCCTGCAGACATTGAGACTATCGATATTTTGAAAGATGCTGCATCTACAGCTATTTATGGATCGAGAGCAGCGGGCGGAGTTTTTTTAATAACCACTAAAAAGGGTAGAAAAGGAGTAACCAAAGTAAATTATAGTGGCTGGGCAGGAGTCAATAAGGCTTCGCGGTTGCCTGACTTATTAAATGCTCAACAGTTTATTGATCATAAAAACAAAGCATTAGCCAACGCCCTTGCATTAAATCCAAATGCTGTGAATGCTTCTCAGCGAGATGCGCAGGGCCGGGGGTTTTTTGCTAATTTCAATCCGGATGGATCTATGGTTGACACTAAATGGTCTGATGAGATTTACCGGACAGCGACATCTCAAAATCATAATTTAAGCATGTCTGGCGGTACTGATAAAACAACATTTTATTTTTCGGGAGGATATAGTGATCAGGATGGATTTTTACGAAACAATTCTTTTAAAAGAACATCTGGTAGATTTAATATTGGCCATGAGGCTACTAAGTGGTTGAAGTTAACCGCAAATGTTAACTATAACAATACGATTAACAATTCACCTCCGAGTGGTTCAAACCCCGGAAGTGCGTTTACCTCAGGTGGACTCGGTCGCTTAGCACTTACTCAAGCACCAAACCTTTCTCCATATACAGCTGATGGGAAGATAAGTGTTCAACCAGGTACCCAATATATCGGCCGTGGAAATAACAAAGTGCCAATCACATGGTATAATCCGGTTGCTGTTAGAGATTTGGATAAAAATACATCGGAAGCTAATCGTTTAATTGCAAACATAAGTAGTTATATCAGAATCATTGAAGGGTTGAATTTCAGGACTTCATATTCTTGGGATAGAGGTAATACAGAAAATGTTGTGTTTTGGAATCCAATTTCCGGAGATGGATGGGGTTATAATGGATTAGCTGATAATAGCTCGTTTAGACGAAATAATTGGAATCTTATCAACACGTTGCAATACCAAAAAACCTTTGCGGGAAAACATAATTTGAATGTGTTAGTGGGAACAGATATTCAAAAAACCAGGCTTAACATTTGGGGTGCTCAAAGGCAAAATGTGTCAGATCCTTTTTATACTAATTTTGAGGGGAACTATACAATCAATTTAGTAGGTGATGTAGGAATTGAGGTAAGTGCTATTGAATCCTATCTTTCAAACATCACTTATAATTACGCAGGTAAATATTTTCTAACGGCGAACTTCAGAAGGGATGGTCTCTCATCTTTATCTTCAGAAAATAGATGGGGTAATTTTGGTGGTGCCTCTGTAGGATGGACCTTATCCGAAGAGGACTTTTTTAAGAATAGCACTTTAGGGGGTAGGGTGTCAAACCTTAGATTTAAAGCAAGCTGGGGCAAATTAGGAAATAGTGATTTACCTGATCCTTACGGGTCATTTACCACCTATACGGGAGAATTATACGGTGA
>JANMZB010000153.1:0-1384 GCA_031382725.1 Sphingobacteriaceae bacterium
ACCTTGAACACCGGCATTGTTGCCATCCACCTCGTCGGCCTTGATTTTATCGCCGTGTTTTTTAATCACATAATCTGATTCTAATTTCTCTTTAGGAATCCCCAATTTACTTAGATATTCAGGAAACATGCTGTGGTAATAGAACTTGTTCTATAACACGTACCACTCTGTACCGAAACTCTTGCAAGTTTTCGGTCTTTTACATGGTCCATAAAACCTGCGAGTTACCGTGGCCAATACGTTGACCTAGTACGGTAATCAGAAAAGTATGTTACTTACACAGCAATTCTCCGTTCACAAAAAACTCTAACCAGGAAAACCGTTAAACAGAGTACAGAACAAAAGTATACTATAATCAAGAATTTTTATTGGATGAAGTAACAACATCAACAATCAACCTCCAATGCGATACATGATATCGAAATGAATATCATTGCTATGGAAAATGGCCGATAAGTTTCTGAAAGCGTAGGATTTCATTGTTTCGGGTAAGGTTAAGGTAAGGTGTAAGATTCAAAACTGAAAGATTGAGTACAGTACCTAACAAGAAGGTTTAACCTGTTCAATCGAGCAGCAATAATAACAACAATCAACCAAATATGTGAACAGCAATATCAGATCAAATACAAAAGCTACAAAGAAGCTCTGATACGATTTAAAAACTTGAAAGACTCATTGGCCGTAGCCCGGGGATGCAAGAGTCACATCACCCATATTCTATTAGTTATTACTATATGTAATCCACCATTTTTGCTCACTTTTTCCGTTTTTTCATAATTCAACCATTTCATAGCTTTCATTGCTGTCTTCCTTTGTGTCTTTGTTTCTATTAATTTCCCAATCTTCTTGAAGAGTATAAGTATCGCTCAGATCAAGTTCTCGAAGAAAACAATCAACCAATTCATCCATACCATCCACGGTATTATTATCATCATTATGTAACAACCATCCGTCATCCTGAATATCATCAAAGCCACATCCATTATCATCTGACATACTATTATTGTTGTTGTTATTTAAATGGTTGTTGTCATCACTAACACGAGTATCCACCTCCTCCATTTGTGTCCATGCTTTCAAGGTAACTGGTAGAACTCCAAGCCGCTCAAGTTTCGATTTTGCCATGTGTGGGAATTTGTATAAGTTTGATCCATCATGTTCCAGCACCATGTTAAAATTCATCATTAACGACAGGAAAGCTCGATTTAGGTTGTTAGGATCATATATTTCGAATGCTGCAATCACTTCTCGAACAATGGCAGCAAGCGTTCGCTCTGTGTCAATCTTATGAAACAAGGATTGAATTGCAGGAAAAAAAGACAAGTCACAAATATTCTAATCTGGCGACTGGGCAGGCTGGTAATAGAAGCGGCAATCAACCCCC
>JANMZB010000495.1:0-1300 GCA_031382725.1 Sphingobacteriaceae bacterium
GGCTATACCCGATTCCTTGGAGGTCATATTATTATAAAATGCAATAATATATAATATTCACTTGTACTTAATTTTTCTACCTGCTAATATAATATATCTCTCTTATATATTTATATTCTTCTTTTCTTTTAAATAATACTCTGTGTATCCTATCCCACTTTCTCGTTCGATAACTCTATCGATTCTTCTCTTTTCAATCTTTCACTTAATATAGCGCATGCATTCTTATAATCACCTTATTTTTCTCTAACTTTTCACAATTTCTTCTTCTTGAACTCGTCGATACTGGCCAGCTACTTCTCGTTCTTCTTCGCGAGACGATTCAAACTGAACAAAAATGAACCGTTTTTAAAAACGTGTTGAAATCTCTCGTAATGTGCACTTTACACTAAATAGTGTATTCTCTCTCTTCTCTCTTTTCCTTGTTAAGTCAATAAAAAAGGAAATATAGTTAGTTCTTGATTATTGCTTTATAATTGTACTTACAGTCCTTTGCGCTGTAAGATACCATGGGATTTGCAGGTTAAACTAATAGTTTGATTTTCTTAATATTTTCCTAAAATATAAAATTGTGAGCAAAACACTCTTATTCAAAACTATCTTAGTTCTCAATATTTGACACCATGGTTCTCATCCTGAAACTGGTAAAGATCTACTATTCAAATATTGCTCAGTAACAACTTCTCGTTGACAGTCTACATCGTGTCAACAACTTCTTCTTGATTGCTTTATTCTCCAATTATAAGCATCTGCTTGGTCAATGCCCTTTTCTGGTCTTATATTTTATTATTATATAGTTTCTGATTCTTTATGTATCACTGATATATTCCACAATACATGTCTTAGGTTCTTCGTTTCACTGCCTGCTGTTTTTGTGTTCTGTATAGAATTCGAATATCTTCCAAATATAATTTCACACTCAAATGTACCATAAGGCGTAGATTGTTTACATGCTGGTAGTAAAGATAATATTCCTTCTGTAGAAACTCCGAATATATAACTTAAGTACTGGATGTATGTATCTTTCTACTCATGACTCAATCTAACTTTGATTGATGGACCTTTAAGACTTTTCTGTGTCATTATCCTGATCTTCAATTACTTCTCCAAAGTACTTGACCAATGAGTCAGTCTTAACATCCTCCTTCCAACAATCAAGAGTTCCTTCTCGTATCTTCTTCGTGTGTTTTTCAAATGTATCTTTTGCAGTATTCTTGGTTAAGATATCAGATGAGTTCTTTTTGGATCTTTGAAAGCGTACATCTAATAGCTTATTCTCCAATAAATCTCTAGCATAATG
>JANMZB010000504.1:0-10247 GCA_031382725.1 Sphingobacteriaceae bacterium
ACATCGGCATGGCGCCTGCATCTACCTTAAAAACAGTTACGACCATTACAGCCTATCACATCCTTGGTAAAGATTTTATATGGGAAACAACTTTGGGATTTACAGGCAAAATAGAGAATGGAACCTTAAACGGCGATTTAATATTAACCGGAGCTGGTGATCCAACACTAGGAAGCAATCGGTTTGAGCAGTCGAAACCAGCACTACTTTTAAACCGTTGGGTGAGTGCTATCAAGAAAGCAGGCATCAAAAAAATTAATGGTCGCTTAATCGGTGATGATAAGTTATTTGGCACACAGATTATTCCGCTAGGTTGGATCTGGCAGGATATCGGGAATTACTATGGAGCCGGAGCAACATCACTAAGCTGGAAAGAAAACGAGTTTGCTGTGAAGTTCAAACCGGGTAGTAAAGTTGGCGGTAAGACGGAACTTGTAACAAAGGGATTTCCTTCTCTGAAATTAATCAACGAGGTAGTAACTGGAGCGGCCGGTAGCGGCGATAATGTTTATGCCTACTCAGCGCCATATACCGAAATTGTATATCTACGCGGAAGTTATGGGATTGATTTGAACAAAACCATTATGATTTCAATGCCCGACCCAGCTATGAGTTTGATCACAGACTTGGCCGAAAATCTGGCAACAGCCAACATTACAATCACAGGTAAGAAAACATCAACTCGCCAATTAGACATCGAAAAACAAGTTTATTCATCGCCTGAAGTTACTCTCGATCGTTATTCATCACCTCCATTAGGGCAAGTTGTTTATTGGCTAAATCAAAAAAGTTTAAATCTATATGCTGAAAACATACTAAAAACCATCGCATTAAAGCAAAGCAGAAAAGCCACTACGGAAAACGGTGTAGCAGAAATACAGAAGTTTTGGGCTAAGAAACTGAATCTGGATTCAAATTCCTTAAGCATATTAGATGGCAGTGGTTTATCGCCTGAAAGTCGGATCACAACGGTTTCGATGGCTGCGATTATAAAATCCGCAGTGAAAGAACCGTGGTATAACTCTTTTTATGAGAGCTTGCCACTTAATAATGAAATGAAAATAAAAAGCGGAAGTATCCGTAATGTATTGGCTTATGCGGGATATCAAAAAACATCTTCAGGAGTTCCGTTGGTTTTCAGCTTTATTACAAATAATTATAATGGCAGCACTTTGGCTATAAAGCAGAAAATGTTTAAAGTATTGAATGAGCTGAAATAGAACCTTATTTCAAATATCTCGTATCTTAAGTAATATCTTTACGCTCACAAACACACATTAATGCAAAGGCTTTTTATTGCACTCTTCATACTATTAAGTATACTGACTTCTCAGGCTCAAACTCCGTCAAGTAAAAAAGATAAATTGTTAAAGGAGGCTAGGTCGATCGATCATATTCCGGGTGTTATAATTGTTAAGTTAAAAGAAGGTGATGTGTCTGCTAAATCAAGTTCAATTAATCCTAAGTTCAAGATAAAGTCAGCATCGATTCTGTCTATTGAGAAGAAATTCCCAAACATGAAACATGCAGATAAGGTGCAAGCAAGAGGTCGGGTTAAAGACCCCGGACTGGAGCGAATTTATCAAATAAGAGTTTCGCCAAAGGCTAATCTGGAAAATGTTATAAAGGAATTGGCCGAAGATCCAAGGGTTGAATACGCAGAGCCAAAATATATACATCACAGAAGTTTTCTTCCTTCCCCTGTTGATCCTTTGCAACAATCATATTTAACCCGTGTTATGGCGCCCCAGGCTTGGGCCTTATTTAGTACAGGGCCTAAGGTTATTATTGGAATTGTAGATAGCGGATCGGAATTGGATCACGAAGATCTGGCTGATAATATTTATTACAATCCGGGAGAGGCTGGGAATGGAAAAGAGGATGACGGAATAGACAATGATGGTAACGGAAAAGTAGATGATTACTGCGGGTGGGATTTTGTTGGGCCCAATAGCAACAACTTTGTTGAGCGAAATGATCCCAATGTAAAAGATATATTAAACGATCATGGTGTACATGTAAGCGGATTGGCGTCTGCGGTTACGAATAATGCAAAAGGTGTTGCAAGTATCGCTTATAATCATGCCCAGCTGCTTATTGTGAAGGCAGCTGCTGACAATAATAGCGAAGATATTTATCAAGGATATGAGGGAGTGAAATATGCCGCGGATATGGGGGCGAATATAATCAACTGCTCTTGGGGCAGCCCTGGAGGAGGAAATTTTGGACGCGATATTATTAATTACGCTATTAGTAAAAATTGTTTAATAGTAGCAGCAGCAGGAAATGGTGCCAATACTGGCAATGAACCTGAATATCCGGCAGCTTATCAGGGAGTTATAGCGGTAGCAAATACAGATAACAGCGATCGCAAGCATCCATCATCAACATACGGAGGATTTGTATCAATGACGGCTCCGGGAGTAGGAATTATAAGTACAACTTATCCTAATACTTATGACCCAAATACTGGTACGTCTATGTCCGCCCCTGTAGTTTCTAGTGCTGCTGCTTTAGTAAAGTCTTTTTATGGAGATAGGTTCGATATGCAGCAGGTAGGAGAACTTATACGTGCTACTGCCGATACTATTGATCATTTAAATCCAGCTTTTAGGGGTCAATTAGGTAAGGGGAGATTAAACGTCCACCGAGCTTTACAAGCCTTAACTAATCAACCCCCATCTGTAAGAATCCAAAATATTACACAGGTAGAAAAGCCTGCCTCAAACGTTGTTCAGCCCGATACCTTATATCTTTATTTCGATTTGAAGAACTTTTTGTTCCCAGTTAATAACCTGCTTGTGACCTTAAAAACCACTAATCCCAATGTTACCGTTATTAGTCCATCAGTTACCGTGCCTTCTTTGGGAGAGCTAATTACCCAATCTCAGGTCGGACCTTTTAAAGTAACTATTCGTCCTCAAACGCCCAGCAATACGCCTGTTGAGTTTCGTCTTGAGTTTAGTTCAGGAGTTCCTCCTAATAATTATCAGGATTATGAAAACTTTTCTCTTATTGTTGCCAAAGATTACGTTGACATTATTACCCCGTCTGTAACTACTACGCTCACCAGTAATGGTCGCATTGGGTATAGTGCTCCGGATCAAACCGGAGGTTCTGGATTTCAATATAAAGGAAACGATCTTTTGTTTGAGGCATCTTTGATGATTGGAAATGCGGCAGATAGGGTTTCAAACAATGCCCGCGGGGTGAATTCTAATACCGACGATCATTTTGTAAAAAAGGTTCGGGCACATGAAGTAGTAAACAATGCTGACTCTACTCTCGCAGAGGCTGAGTTTGAAGACAGCGGCAATCCAAAGCGCTTGAATATTGATGTAAAGCAGCAAATGATCGGATATAAGGCTGCACCAAATGATAAGTATGTAATTTCTGAATATGAAGTGATGAATACTTCGGTTACCGAGCTTACAAACGTTTTTGTGGGTTTGTTCACTGATTGGGATATAAGTGGCGGCTCAACTAATGCAACAGAATACGATAGTGCCAACCGTTTGGCTTATACCTACGAAAAGGTGCCCGGAGGTACGTTTGCAGGTGTAAAGCTGTTAAGCAACAGCGCACCATCATCGTATTATCCATTATCATATCAACTGTCGGGAAATCCTTTAAGTGATGATGATTTTACGATTGTCGAAAAATGGGAGACTTTAACAAGTGGCATAAAATCAACGGGGCTGGCTACAGGTACGGCTCCGGGGGTTGATGTTTCTTCTGTTTCTGGAACTGGGCCATATCGTATTCCTGCCAATGGTTCTATTAAAGTAGCTTTCGCCTTAATAGCCGGAGATAATCTGGCGGATTTAAAAGCCTCAGCACAGGCGGCACAACAAAAGTATAATAGGATACTTGAACAGAACAGGCAATTTACAGAAGTTGAATTCTTAGTTTATCCTAACCCACTAGTTACTTCTTTAAACACTACTAATACTATCCGGTTTAATCTCCCTGAAGATGGCCAGGTTTCCTTGGATCTTTACAATATTTTAGGACAAAGGGTAAAATCTATTATTTCAAATCAACTTTACGGACAAGGATCTTATTCGATAAATGAAAATTTTATGTCGGGTAATTTAATTGATGTTTATACCGGAGTTTATTTCTACAAACTAACCTTTAATAATAAAATTAAGACACGTAAAATCACCGTCTTACGCTAGAGTGCCATCAATAAAACACACGCGACACCTGGGTTCATAACTTTCCTTTTCACCTATTAAAATTTGGCTTTCGCTGAATGAAGTACGATAAGAATAAGTAGCCGGTGAGCCACATTGGACGCAGACAGCCTCTAGTTTTGTGACTTCATCAGCAATAGCGACTAAGCCAGGCATTGGTCCGAATGGTTGCCCTTTATAATCCATATCCAAGCCTGCAATAATAACGCGTATTCCTCTGGAGGCTAGCTTTGTGCAAGTGCCAGGAAGCTCATTATCGAAAAACTGTGCTTCATCAATGGCTACTACCTGGCAATTTAGATTGAGGGATAGGAGGGCAGCCGAATTTTCAATAGGCAAGGCATCGATGGCGTTTAAATTGTGAGATACAACTGAGGTTTCATTATACCGCTTATCTGCTGAATGCTTAAAAACTGCGATAGAAAAACCGGCACTTTTAGCAACCTTAACGCGGCGAATTAACTCTTCGGTTTTACCCGAAAACATGCAACCACAAATTACTTCAATGCTTCCTGCTTTATCTGGCATTCTTTAATGTGGGATAAATTAACTCAAATTCAATATAAAAATTTAATACTAATTTTACTTTCGATAGTACCAACATAAATAGTTTCAAAACGTTATCTCTAACATGAAAACAGACATCATCTTCAGGAAGATAGGAGGCATTTTAGCTGAGATCAATGAGCAATATCAGTACCTTTCTGATGCACCTGAAAATTTAAACGAGCTGGAACTTGAACTACTCTCTGCTAATGCTGATTTTCTTGCCGAACATGTTAAAGTGCTTAAAAAATTAAATTTAACAGTTGTTAATATTCCTCAGTCAGAGCCTGAGTCGATGGTGGAGAAACTTTCTAATTCAAATGATTATAAAGAAAGTGTAAGTCCTTCCGCTCCTGAGCAATTTAATACCGATCATTTAATGAAACAGGAATTTCCGGAATCATATTCATCATTCAACCAGCCTTTAGAAAATGAAACGCTTCCTATGGTCGCTGAGGTTAGAGATCAGGATGTTAGTGCATATGCCGGAGAAGAAACTGAAACAAAGGCTGATAAGGAAGATACGATAGAATCTCAAACTCAAAGTGATTTCGTTACCCAACCAGAATCATCACCATTTATTTCATTCTTTACTCCTGAACCTGTAGCGGCAAAGCCTGAACCTGTTGAAGAACCAATAAATTATTCTGTTACTGAAGATAAGCTGAAGATTAACGAAGAAGTACTTGCAATTAAAGTTGAGCCGTCTGTCAATAACTCGTTTGAGGATGAACAGACAAAAGCCCCCACGTTAAATGAACTAATTTCTGCCCAACGAGCACCAATCCCAACCACTCAGTTCAACAGGCAGCCTGTTACCGACTTAAAATCAATTATCAACCTAAATGATAAGCTTCTTTTTATTAAAGACTTGTTTAACGGATATAGCCTCGCATACAGCGAAGCCATCGAAATTATTAATCGCTTCGATTCATTTGATGCCGCTGATAATTTCCTGAAAACCAATTACTCATCGAAAAATAACTGGGCAGCAAAACAGGCAACAGCTGAGAAGTTTTATGAATTATTAAACAGGCGCTTCTCTAAATAACACGAATTTTGGGTCTTATCTGCATTTTTCAGGCTAAATACTTCTAACTATCATTTAAAAGGGACCCAAACTCACATTAGACAATTAAATATAATGAGCTTGAAGGAAGCAATCCGGAGAAACGGATTGAAATTTCAACTTGCACACAAAAGTTGTGCTTTCGATACTGTCGTCGCCCTCATGGCCGGGCGTTGGCCTAGTTCTTTTGTCTTGAAACAAAATAACCAAAAGTTCAAGAACAGAAATAAGCTCGGCCGCATTTCTGTTCGGGCTACCGCTCGCTCTTATGTTACTTTAGTGATTCTTTGTTACGGAAGTTCAAACGCCTAATGCATCTAGCAGGCCGGACTCAGAGGATTGAGCGTTAAGAAAGTTAAAAAGGAGGCTTGCTTAAAGAACATAATGAGCTGAAGGGAAGCAATCCAGAGAAGCGGATTAGAAGGTTCAAGCCACTACAACCTTAACCCGCGGCTTGGATTGCAGATCGCCTTCTTTTAAACTTTTAGCTCAAGACTCGAAAGCCTTGATTTTTGTTTCTTTTCATCGAAGGAAAAGAAAGAAGCCTGCCCGGCCAGGGCATAACAGAAATGTGCTTCAGTTAAAAACGACCCCAAACTCACGTTAAATAACGCCCATTCGGTTTGAATCCAATCTCAAGAGGATAAAAAGCAAGATTGTAAAACTGATAAGAGACGACCCTCCGTAACTAATAAACGGCAATGGTATTCCAATTACTGGAACCAGCCCTATGGTCATGCCGATATTTATAAAGAAGTGGAAAAAGAGAATGGAGGCAACTCCATAACCGTATATGCGGGTAAATGAGGATCGCTGTCGTTCAGCAAGATTTATGATTCTGATAAGCAACGTAACATACAAAGCAATGACAACAAAGCTGCCTGCAAAGCCCCATTCTTCGCCAACGGTACAAAAAATGAAATCGGTACTTTGTTCCGGAACAAAATCATATTTTGTCTGAGTTCCCTGCAAATAGCCTTTCCCCCATAAACCACCCGATCCAATCGCAATTTTTGACTGATTTAAATTATAGCCTTGACCTCTTGGGTCATTAATCTTTCCCAGAATTACATCAATGCGGTTTCGCTGGTGCGATTGAAGGATGTTCTCATAAGCAAAATCGACACTAAAAATGAAAACAACCGACATGATTGTTCCAATACCGATAACTGTTATAAAAGATCGATTTTTCTTGTTGAAGTAAATGATCAGCCC
The DNA here is from genome assembly GCA_031382725.1 of Sphingobacteriaceae bacterium. GTDB lineage: Bacteria > Bacteroidota > Bacteroidia > Sphingobacteriales > Sphingobacteriaceae > Paradesertivirga. Next base: position 7,030 of record JANMZB010000504.1, read on the forward strand.
AGCTATGAGAATTAAAATACCAATCAGAATAAACTCATTGAATAGGATTGTTAGTACAAACAGTGCGATAAATAGTGCACCAATAACTAAAAAATATCCCGAAAGGCCTTCTCTATATAGAACAAATATTAGCGAGGTAAAGGTAAGAGCCGAACCAGTATCAGGCTGAAGCATAATCAGTGCCATTGGTATCAGCAAGATAAGTCCGCTGACAACTATGGTTTGAATATCCTGCATTTTGAGATTTGTAGAACTCAGATATTTAGCTAACAGCAGGCAGGTTGAAAACTTGGCGAATTCCGAAGGCTGTAGCCTGAAACTCCCGATAGGAATCCAGGCCTGATTGCCACCTACATTACGCCCTACAAATAACACTACTACTAATAGAATTAATGTTATCCCATAAAAAATAGGGGAGAACGCATTAAAGAACTTATTATCAAGCAAAAGAATAACAGCCCCTAAAATGGCCGCGACAATTATAAACAGGAATTGCTTTCCATAATTTGTGTTAAGATCTAAAATGCTTGGGTGCGAGGGATCAAAAACCGCCGCATGAATATTAAACCATCCAATAACACAAAGGCAGAGGTAGATAAAAATGATTATCCAATCAAGATTAAAGAACAGGCTTCGCTGGTTGATCATTTCTAAGAGGTTTTTTATTCACGCCAACCTTTTCAGGCTTTTTTTTGATAGACGCGCTATCAGCTTTTTTAACAACGCCTGCTTTAGGTTTTTGCTTGTTTGAAATACTGTCGGCCTTTGTAAGACCAAGGGGCTTAGGTGCAACTTTAGGGCGGGGTAATAAATTTCCTTTCAGTATACGATCCAAATAATATTTATCTCTTCTAATTTCGTTGGTGATATATTTTTCGATCATCAAACTGGCAATAGGTGCCGCCCAGGTAGAGCCATGTCCGCCATTTTCTACCACTACAGCAATGGCTATTTTAGGATTATTTCTTGGAGCAAAAGCGAAGAAAACCGAATGGTCTTCCCCATGGGGATTTTGAACGGTCCCAGTTTTACCACAAATTTCGATGTTGTGAATAGCGGAATAGGTTGCAGTTCCACCGCCTTGATTCACCACCATACTCATGCCTTGTATTACCGGTTCAAAATGCTTCTGATCAACAGCCACGTAATTTTTTTTGGTGTACTCCGGTTTGATGACTTTCTTTTCGCCTATTGCTTTAACCAAATGAGGTTTATAATAAAAACCACGATTAGCCACAGTTGCGGCAACATTGGCCATTTGTAAAGGAGTAATCCCTAACTCGCCTTGCCCGATGGCAAGGGATATCGTGTAACTTGAACGCCATTTATCACTTCTAAAACGTTTTGTATAAAGGCTATCCGTTGGTAATAAGCCCTTCCTTTCGTTTGGCAAATCAATATCCAGTTTAGATCCAATACCAAAAGATGCTACCCCTTGCCGCCATCGTTTAAAGCCATTTACAGATCGCATCCCCGAACGATCAACCATAGCGGCGTAGGTATTTGCGTAATAAACGTTGCAGGATACTTGTATCGATCTGGGTAGGTCTGATGATCCGTGAACGTGTGTGCACTTTTGTTGCCTACGGGCACTGTACCAATAACCGCCACTACAATAGAACCGGGTATCTGGTTTAATAAGTCCGAATTGCTGCCCCAATAGGGCGTTGATGACTTTGAAAATAGAACCCGGGGGATATTCGGCTTGTATCGGCCGGATGAACATCGGCTTGTAAGGGTTTTCATCCAGGAGGCCATAATTTTTACCTCTTTGTCGTCCAACCATTAAATTCGGATTATAAGTCGGGCTGCTCACAAAAGCCAATACTTCGCCACTGGAAGGTTCGATAGCTACAATGCTACCAATCTTATTATCCATTAACTGTTCGCCAAATTTTTGAAGATTTTTATCCAGGGAACTAATTAATTGATCTCCTGATACAGCGGTTGTATCATAACGGCCTTCAGCAAAATGACCCTTGGGTCTATTGAAAGCGTCTACCATTAAGTTTTGTACCCCGCGTTGACCTCTCAAAAGTTCTTCATAAGATTTCTCGACTCCGGTTCGGCCAATATAATCGCCCCGCCGGTAGAATCCTCCTGAACGTTCCATATCGCGTTCATTTACTTCACCGATATAACCCAGGAACTGGCCTGCAATACTATCAGGGTATTGCCTTACAGAGCGGTTTAGTACATAAAATCCGGGAAACTCATAAAGCTTTTCCTGGAAGGCAGCATAAGTTAAAGCCGATAGCTGCTTTTCAAATATCGAAGAAGTGTATCGCGAATATCTTACTGCTTTTTTAAAACGTTTATCAAAACCTTCTTTATCAATGCCGATCAGGTTGCAAAATTCAAGCGTGTCAAAAGGCTTTACTTCGTTTGGGATCACCATAACGTCGTAAACGGGTTCGTTTTGAACCAGAACTTTCCCTTTACGGTCCATAACTAATCCCCGGGCTGGATAAATTATAATTTTTCGAAGTACATTGTTATTAGCCGAAAGGAAATAGCTTTTATCAATTACCTGTATGTAAAAAAGCCTCAGCAGTAATACTATCGCTATTGCGATAAAAATACCCTGAACCACATATTTACGAGGGAAAAAACTATTCATTTTATTAACGCTCTTTCTTCCTGTAGAAGATGAACTCGGCTACCAGCATTAAAAATACAGTAAAAAGAGAACTTAAAATTATTCGAATTAGTGTATAATTTAAGTCTTTAAAGCTGAAATCCTCAATCAGGAATAGCATGCTGTGATGTGTCAACGTTAAAATAGCGGCATAAAAGAAAAACCATCTAAAACCCATTATACCCAATTTGGGTTCTGGTTCTATCTCAAAACTTAAGCGTTGAACTGTAAGAGCGATGAAAATTACTCGTACTAAAGCCAATAGAGTACAGGCCGCAGCATTTACACCTGGTGTATTGTAGAAACTGTCAACCGTTAAACCAATAAGAAATGAAAGTAAGAATAACAGCCAGTTTGGGGTTTCGAATGGTAAGAGCAAAATAAAAAGGATGTAAAAAAAGGGGACAGACAAATTGTAATACCCGATATTTTTAAGCAAAAACACCTGGATAAAAACCAGCAGTACAAAACGTATTAAATTACTTGTTATAATTCTAATCATTGGGTACCAGAGTTTGTGCTTCTAAGTTTTGCTTTTCAGCCGCTAACGAACTTTTTATAATGTAAACATAGGCAAGGG
>JANMZB010000570.1:0-1123 GCA_031382725.1 Sphingobacteriaceae bacterium
CTGTCATCGAAGAACTCAAAAATGACTACGTCCTCCAAGGTATTGGCACCACGCGCTATTAACTTGGGGGGGATGTATATGAGCTTGATAGCGTCTGGCATAAAGACAATATTTACACCTCATTATCCGCCGAAACGTATATCACCCAGGTCGTCACGAAATTCGAACAAACCCTCGAAACAACATTCGCCACTCGTAAAATACCCATGGACGCCAGTTACCACCCGGAGTCCGATGAGACAACCTTCCTAGAACCCCGCCAAGCGTCCCTGTACCGTGGACTCATCGGATCTGCCAATTGGGTCATTACCCTCGGCCGTTTCGACATCCGCTACGCTACCAACACCTTAGCAAGATACGGCATGGCACCAAGAGAAGGACACTTCACGGCTATCCAGCGCGTCTTCGGATACCTGAAATCCCATCCCAAATTCCAGATCCTCATCGACCCCCAACCGCACCCCTCTCAGATGTTACCGACGGCGAAGCACGACTGGACCGAATTTATCCCGATGCCACCGAAGAAATCCCTTCCGACGCTCCCGCACCCCTAGGCCAACAAGCATCCACCGCCTGTTACGTCGATGCCGACCACGCCCATGACGTCGTTACCCGGCGATCCGTCTCCGGTATCCTACTGTTTGTCAACAACATGCCTATCAAATGGTATTCAACACGACAAGCCACGGTCGAAACTTCTACATACGGTTCCGAGTTGGTAGCCTCACGCATCGCCGTGGAACTGATCCTAGAGCTGCGGTACAAACTCCGGATGCTCGGCGTTCCCATTGCAGGACCAACTTTACTCCTCGGCGATAATACGTCCGTAGTACTCAATACAACCATTCCCTCAAGCCAACTCAAGAAAAAGCATAACGCCATCGCCTACCACCGTGTCCGCGAAGCTATCGCGGGCGATATCGTTCGATACGCCCACGTACCATCAACCGCCAATTCGGCTGATTGCCTCACTAAGCCACTCCCAGCCGACCAATTCCCCCGAGTCCTACGCCCCATACTAGGTCGGGAACCCCCGTTCAACACGCGCCCTCCAGATACCACGGCCGGCCCTAGTAACGTGGTCACGGTGGTCCCCACTACCGTGCCATGGCGTAGCTAATGC
>JANMZB010000571.1:0-5355 GCA_031382725.1 Sphingobacteriaceae bacterium
TTCGCCATTAACAAATACACCTACGCCTTCCAAACTCAGATCAGACGCTTTAGTAAAAGGCCGTTCTTCGCCGATAATTAAACCCGCATGAATACCATTTAATATTATCAGTTCCTGGGAACTTGGTTTAAAGCAGAATCTATAATTATGCAGTTCGATACCGGAGGCAACGGATTCAATGGCATCGTCTATTTCAAATTTATCTAAAAATTCCTTTGTTATGTCTCTTCCGATCGTAACTACAAACTCTGGCTCTATTGCAAGATTTTCAAAGTTAGAAGCATCGAGTGTTAATGCATTTTCATAAATATAGGGTTTTGTAAGAAAGCCTTTTATGGGGTTGCTTAATCCAAATTGCTTTTGGATGGATCTGCTGGTACATCCTACTTTATATCCAACAACTCGTTCTCCCGCTTTTACCCTTGCATCAATAATTGCCTGCTGAACCTGGTAAGAGTCTTCCAGAGATAAGTTTTCCAGGCTTAGGTCTGATGGTAGATCGTAGCATTTGGTTTTAAAAACCTGCAAGTAACTGTCAACGATATTTTTAAAAGCTGTTGGCAAGGGATATTATTCTAAGTCATTATTTAAATTGAAAATATTGCAACATGCTACAGATAGATATTTATCGTTTTGGCTTATAACGGCGAATTGCTTTGTAAACTTTTTTAGCTATTTGGCCTGCTCCAACATCATCGGGATGAACCCCGTCCGGGATATGAGCGTCAAACCCTTTGAGCGCTTTTTGGAGATTGATTACTTTTAGCTTTTCAGCCTTAGCAACCTTTTTAATTTTTGGAATAACTTCTCCTCTTACAATGCTATCGGTTATTCCAAAATTATCTTTTACTACAGGTACGGGGTAGCATAACCAAATTCGTGGTTTAGAGGGTAGATTTTTAAACTCTTGTATAAAAGCCCGGTAGTCAGCTTCAAATTCAGATGCGTATTTCCAGTTTTTAGGTTTTGAATCGTTTGTTCCCAATTTGATAATAACTATATCTGGAGCGAATTCCTTGGCTCTGGTAAATGCCCTTTCTCTCCAATAGGGATCATCGCCTTTTTTTAACATCGTTTTACCGCTAGCACCCAGGTTTACCACTTCATATTTATCACCAAGCATCTTCTGAAGTTGATTAGGGTAAGTGTTGCTTTTCTCTTTAACTCCAGCCCCATATGTAATGCTGTTGCCTATGCAGGCCACCTTGATTTTTTGAGCGAAAGCTGGATAAAGGAATAGGCTTAAAAAAAGTAAGGAAATGTATTGTTTCATATTGACTGGTTTGGAAAGTAAAATTGCTTAAAAATAGCATAATAGCAAGTGTGCCCAGGAATTTGAGGATCTGATCCTTGTTTTAAGTCAGATTCAAGCCCTGTAAAAAGAGGTATCTCATTTGAAAACAAGTATTTACCGGCTATAATATGGCATTTTTATTGCTGAAATTTATATAATAGCCGAGTTAATGGAATATTGAAGTATGCAAAATAAGCTGACTCCATTTCTTATACTGATCGATAGTCGTTTTCCTGACACGGAATATATTTGCCAATGCGAAGGCAAGATCAGGGTGCAGGTTTCTATAGCCGATAAAGTTGATCTTTTAAAAATTCGTTCGGGATCTTTGTATGGTATTTCAGAAGAAACCCTTTACCTCTTTGAAAATTTGACAAGTTTTATTCATGACCCCTCCATTTTACTTATTGCCATTAAGTGGTATAAGAGGATTTCACAAATCAGTGATTTGAAAATTGTAGGATGGAATTTAAGATCACTTGAACAAGGTTAGGAGAATTACTTATGGGTAAACAACTTACAGTACGCGAAAAATTAGACCTTTTAGAACTTACTGTCGAAATCATTAACACGTACTCTCAACGAGTTTACCTGGTTCAACAACAGGTGAACATCCTATTAAAGGTTGTAATAAATCACGGTTTTTCTCAAGAAGAATACAAAGAAATACTTAAACATCTTAAAATTCTGCAGGGTTTAATAGAAGCCAAAATCCATAAGAAAGAAGGATATGAGGCTTTAATGCAGTAAGTACTTTCGATTATTAACCATTTGAACCTCCTTGGGTAAAATCTGACTGAGACTGGCTAAAGCAATGACAAGTATTATGTTTATTACATTATTTACTTATCTATCCCTAATCTTTATCATTGCCTAACCAATTTCTTAAAGATGTTTTTTAATTTATTTAAAACGCTCCTACTTATCGCGATTTTTACGGCAGGATGTTCCACAACAAAGTCATCTCTTAATTTACATCGTGCAATCCAATATCCCGAAAGCAAACTAATCAAACGGCTGGTTTGGGAGAGTGAGCCTTTGCGATATCCTGGGTCGGGTACAGATATGCATTGGTGGACCTGGGGCATTGATAACAGCACTTACTTTGTAGATGATGATGGCGCAAATTTCGGTGGTCCCGGATGGTATGCACATGTTTTAAAAACTACCGGTATTCCGCCAAACCATAAACTGGAAACTGTAACAGATTTTCAGTTTTACGATTTTAGAGCTAATCTGCCTGATAAATTAGTAAGAAGATATGTTTGCGGGGCTGTAGCGGTAGATTCTAATCTATATGTGAGTATTTATGATTACGATTGGAATATTCCTTCTAAACCGGTAAACCGTGATACTATTGTTAAACTGCTTAAAAAATTTCACCCTTGGAATGAAATGAGTAAAGAGATAATTGGAGATGTAGGCTTTATCGATGGATTTTCAAAAAATTATGGTGTAGCCGGGATAATCCAATCTAAAGATTTAGGTAAAACCTGGACAAACCTTCCGGGAAAAGAAACACCGGAGTTCTTTGGTCCGAAATTCGGGGCGCCCGCTTTCTTAACTTTTGGTCCTGGTAATACACAAACTCCTAAAGATCTTGGTCCGTATGTTTATGCCATTTCAAACGATGGGAATTGGGCTTCCGGAGATAATGTATTTTTAGGCAGAGTGCATAGGGATAGTGTTATATCCCGTAAGGCATGGCAATTTTATAAAGGAAAAACAAGTTCTAATAATCCTGTCTGGACAAAAGAAGAGAATGCTGCAACGCCTGTTTTTTCCGATCAGGGACACGTTGGTCACCCTACAATTACCTATAATAAAGCGCTTAACAGGTACATTCTTTGTATCTCAAGCGATGTTGTGCCGCACAGAGAAGATTCCTCAAAAGAGGAAATGAGGAAGTGGAATTACGAATCGGAAATGCAAATCTATGAAAGCAAAAATCCATGGGGTCCATGGGCAATATTTCACAACGATAATCAATGGGGAGGAAAAGATCATACAGCCTATCTCCCTCAAATGCCGTCAAGCTGGATCAGTAAAGATGGATTAACTGGAAGTATTGTTTTTGCCGGAGATTACGTAAATCGAAAAGCGGAGTATTATGGTTTTATGACGCAGCAGTTCCGTTTAGAATTAAAATAGTTATCCTGACTAGATCTTCCCGTTCGAATGATTATAGAATTCTATAAGCATTCGTGTTTTTAATGGGTTGTGACATCTTCCGAAGAGCCTATAATAAACCTCCTTTCAGTCAATTAAAATTTTTCAAACAAATTCGAATTCTGTGTGTCTAAAATAAAAGTTAGGTTAGTCTAATTAAAATGTGAGACTAATCAAAAATAGCTTTATCTTTGACTATGAAAGTTTTTCTAACGTTTTTACTTTGGTTTGTTTCAACCTTAACTTTAATGGCCCAAAGTGATTCAACCAAGTTAGATTCCAGCATAAATGTCATCCAATCAGATACTGTACAGTTATCATTAATCAAACCTAAAGCAGATTCGCTACGAAATAAAATACTAACTGGAGCCCTTGAGGTGATAGTTACATCCGAAGGAAAACCAGTTGAGTTTGCTTCAATAAATCTTACAAACAGTAAATTTTCCGGTGTAGCAGATGACAAAGGCTATTTTAAGTTTTCAGGTATCCCGACAGGAGATTACCAGTTAGTTATTTCTGCAGTTGGCCATGGGAAGTTAAAATTGCAGGCAACAGTAGTTGCGGATACCGTGTCAAAAATCGTTGCGATCTATAGATCAGGCAGTAATTCTCTAAACGAAGTTGTTGTTACCGGAACGATGAAGGAAGTAAGCCGGATGGAAAGCACTGTACCTGTTGAAGTATACTCTTCAACGTTTTTCCGTAAAAATCCAACAGCTTGTGTTTTCGAATCATTACAAAATATAAATGGCGTAAGGCCTCAGCTAAACTGTAATATATGCAACACGGGCGACATCCATATAAATGGATTGGAAGGTCCGTATACCATGATTCTGATAGACGGAATGCCTATTGTAAGCGGACTATCATCAGTTTATGGTTTATCCGGAATACCAAATTCTTTAATAGAGCGAATCGAAATTGTTAAAGGTCCGGCTTCATCTCTCTACGGTTCTGAAGCAGTAGGAGGCTTGATTAATTTGATCACTAAAAATCCTACAAATGCCCCGGTATTCTCTGCTGATGTTTTTACAACATCCTGGGGTGAGGTTAATAATGACATTGGATTTAAATTCAATGCGTTTAAAAAAGCAACTGTTCTCACCGGTATAAATTATTTTAAATACGGCAACCGTATAGATAATAACAACGACAATTTTACTGATGTTACGCTTCAGGATCGTATCTCTCTGTTTCAAAAATGGAACTTTGAACGGAAGCAAAAAAGGATTTTCTCTCTTGCCGGTCGCTACAATTATGAAGACCGCTGGGGCGGAGATGTTACCTGGAACAAATCTTTCAGAGGTGGAAATCAGCGGTATGCTGAAAGTATTTATACTAAACGCTGGGAGCTCATTGGGAATTACCAATTACCGGTAAAAGAGAAATTACTTCTCGCAATGTCATTTAACAACCACGATCAAAACTCGGTTTATGGTAACACGCCCTATTTAGCCAGGCAAACCATCGGCTTTTCGCAGCTAACCTGGGATAAAGAACTAAGCAACCATAGTTTACTTGTGGGAACTGCTCTTAGATATACCTTTTACGATGATAACACTCCCGGAACTGCAAATGAGAATCTCGAAAATCGTCCGGACAGGGTTTGGTTGCCTGGTATTTTTGTACAGGATGAGATCTCTTTAAAGGATAAACATAAAGTGTTGCTTGGGATGCGTTATGATTACAATTCGGTTCATGGTAATATATTTACCCCTCGTGTAGGTTATAAGTGGAGTGTTAATGAAAACAACATTTTAAGATTTAATGCCGGTACAGGGTTTAGAGTTGTAAGCCTTTTTACCGAAGAACATGCAGCTTTGACAGGTGGGAGGGAAGTGGTTGTTACTGGTAAGCTTCAACCGGAGAAAAGCTATAATGCCAATATCAAC
>JANMZB010000639.1:0-7003 GCA_031382725.1 Sphingobacteriaceae bacterium
CGCACTTATTATTAGCTGTATTATCTTTATTAATTGGAAAAGCGCCCCAAGACCAGTCAGGCTGCTGGTATTCAGCAAAACAGCTGGCTTTAGACATAGTTCAATAGAAACCGGAAAGGCAGCCTTGATAAAACTTGGCAACGAACAAGGCTATACAGTTGATACTACCGAAAACGCGGGATATTTTAACGATGACTCTCTAAAGAATTATTCAGCAATTATCTTTTTAAGCACTACCATGAATGTGCTGAACGCTCCGCAAGAGAATAGCTTTAAACGTTATATTCAAGCTGGCGGCGGATATGTTGGTATTCATGCAGCTAGCGATACCGAATACGACTGGTCTTGGTATGGTAAATTAGTTGGCGCTTACTTCCAAGGTCACCCAGACCAACAGAATGCCGTTATTAATGTTCTGGATCGCAATCATATTTCCACTAATCAACTACCTGAACAATGGAAGCGCTTTGATGAATGGTATAACTACAAAAGTGTAAACCCGGATATTAAAGTTCTGCTAAGCTTAGATGAAAAAACTTACAAGGGTGGGAATATGGGTAATAACCATCCAATTGCATGGTATCATGAATTTGATGGAGGACGTGCCTTTTACACTGGCTTGGGGCATACAGAAGAAACCTATTTTGAACCCTTATTTTTAAAACATATTCTTGGCGGCATTAAATACGCAATAGGCAATAATGTACTTAATTACGGTAAAGTAAGTACTCCGGCTGTTCCGGAGAATAATCGTTTTGTAAAATCAGTATTAACCCAAGGAACATTATATGAGCCGACAGAATTAACAGTACTGCCAAACCTTGATTTGGTTGTAGTTCAACGACGCGGTGAGGTACTGTATTATGATGGCAAGACAAAGGCAATAACTCTGGCCGGTGTCCTTAATGTTTATCATAGTACCGGATTGCCTAGTGTAAATGCCGAAGAAGGCGTTCTTGGAGTTGCGATAGATCCCAATTTTGCAAAGAATAATCAGATTTTTATTTTTTATAGCCCTGCTGATACTTCAGTGAATCGCTTATCGCGTTTTACGTTGAAGAATAAGAAATTGGATTTATCTTCCGAAAAGGTAATTTTACAATTTTATTCTCAACGGCAAATCTGCTGCCACACTGGTGGTTCCATTGCATTTGGCCCCAATGATTTGCTCTATGTTTCAACGGGAGATAACTCCACTCCTTTCGATGTTCCTAAGCAAGCTATTGTAAATAATGGATTTGCTCCATTAGACAATCGTGAAGGCAACGAACAATACGATGCAAGACGTTCGGCAGGTAATACAAATGATCTGCGAGGTAAAATTTTGAGAATCCGTGTAAAACAAGATGGAACTTATGAAATCCCGCAAGGCAACCTCTTCCCTGAAAATGGGACTAAAACCAAGCCCGAAATTTATGTTATGGGCAACCGTAATCCTTACCGGATTGCTGTAGATCAAAAAACAGGTTTTCTTTACTGGGGAGAAGTTGGACCCGATGCTGGTGAAGATAACACGAACAGAGGTCCGAGAGGTTATGACGAAGTAAATCAGGCTCGTAAAGCGGGGTATTTCGGTTGGCCATTCTTTGTGGCAAATAATAAAGCATACAGAGCATACGATTACAAAACCGGTATATCCGGACCAGCATTCGATCCAGCCAAACCAATAAACGATTCGAAGAACAATACCGGGTTAAATGAACTGCCCCCAGCCAACCCGGCGTTTATCTGGTATCCGTATGGTCCTTCTAAAGAGTTTCCTGATGTGGGCGAATCTGGCCGAACAGCGATGGCTGGTCCGGTTTATTATAGCGATTTATATCCCAAAGCCACCCGTTATCCGGATTATTACAACGGAAAACTTTTTATTTATGAGTGGATGCGCTCCTGGATAAAAGCAGTGAGCATGAAAGCTAATGGCGATTATAATGGGATGGAATCATTTGTTTCCGAACTATCATTTGCTAATCCAATTGATATGGAAGTTGGCCCCGATGGCAGATTCTATGTTCTGGAATATGGTAAAGGCTGGTTTACTGAAAACCCAGACGCAGGCATTTCAAGAATTGATTACCTGGCAGGTAACAGGCCTCCAAAAATAAATGACCTTGTTATAAAGAAAACAAGCGGACTACTTCCCTATCGGCTAATCGCTAAAGTTGATGTATCCGATCCTGACAAAGATAAATTGACTTATATGTGGAACCTTGGAAAAGGCGTTGTAAAAACGACTAAAGAACCCTCTATACAACATACCTTCACCAAGGCCGGAACTTATCCAGTTAGCGTAACGGTATCAGATGAAAGCAAGGCAAACTCAAAAAGCCCGGTTATAAATGTTACCGCCGGAAATGAACAACCTCAGGTAAATATCCTTTTAAAAGGAAACCGTTCGTTTTATTTTCCAGGGAAACCGGTAAACTACCAGGTGCAGGTATCAGATAAGGCTGCAACAGTGAATAAGAAGAATATTTTCGTATCGAGCACTCTTGTTGAAGGAACTGATTTAGCGGCAGCTCCTATGGGTCATCAGGAGTTAAAGCAAACTTACCCGGGACAAGCCTTAATGATGAAAAGCGATTGTAAAGCTTGCCACAGCCTAACGGCAAAATCAATAGGACCATCTTTTACACAAGTTTCAAAAAAATATAAAGGCAGTTTAACCGGTAAAAATTTCCTGGTTAACAAAATTATTAAAGGCGGCGGTGGCGTATGGGGTGAAGTTCCTATGCCGGCACATTCAACCATGAAGGAAGACGATGCCCGAAAAATTGTAGACTGGATTCTTTCAATTAGCGACCAGCCCGCAAATCAGACTTCGTTACCAACAGCGGGCAATATACTACCTGCTGAAAACGGCACCAGCACTGATAAAAAAACCTTTAGTTTACATGCTTCTTATTTTGATCTGGGCTCAAATGGAGCCAAATCTTTATCAGCATCTCATACGGTTTCATTAATGAATAACGTCATTGAGTCTGGTGCAATAAAAAACAGAACTGGCTTTACTCAAAAGGATTCTGCATACTTTAATATTCTGAATGCTCCTTCTGGAAGAGGAGTGCTACGTTTCAATAATATTGATTTGAGCGGCATTAATGGCCTTAACATCCACACGATTGGCCAGGGGGCGGAATCTCAATACAGTGTTGAAGTGAGGCTTGATAATGAAAAAGGCAAGGTAATAGGTGCCGGTTCTATGGGAGTTGATAATCGAATGACAGATTTCAAGTCCATGATTGTATTAGAACCAGTTACCGATAACAAAGGTCATAATCTTTCGATTATAATTACGCCTACTAAACCAAGCCAAAGACGGCCGGTTATACGTTCTGTCGAGTTTCTTACTAAGTAATTCGAACTATTGTTATGAGTTAAAGAGCTTCAGCCCGGCTGAGGCTCTTTTTTTTCATCATATGCTTTCAATCTAATTTTTTGACTGTTTAGTATACTGATTAAATTAAAATTTCACCTCAAAAATCCTATCTTTGCGGCTTCAAACACACCTCACAAATGAGTCATCCCGTTAAGATAAAAAATGCTTTAATTTCTGTTTATTACAAAGACAATTTAGAACCCCTAATCAGGCAGTTAAATGATTTTGGAGTAACCTTATATTCTACCGGAGGAACTGAAAAGTTTATTAATGACTTAGGAATAGACGTTGTAAAGGTAGAAGACCTTACAGGATATCCTTCCATTCTGGGAGGAAGGGTAAAAACGCTTCATCCAAAAGTATTCGGAGGGATTTTATCAAGACGAGATCTTCAAGAAGACATTGCTCAAGCGGAGCAATTTGAAATACCTGAAATTGATTTAGTAATTGTTGACTTATATCCGTTTGAAGAAACTGTTAAAGCCGGTTTAGCTGAAGAAGAGGTCATCGAAAAGATTGATATTGGTGGTATTTCATTAATAAGAGCTGCGGCGAAGAATTTTAACGATGTAGTGATTCTTGCCTCTAAAACTGATTACAGCACGCTTCATGATATCCTGAACGAAAATAATGGAAGCACACTTCTTGCTCACCGTCGCGAATTTGCGATGAAAGCTTTCAATATCTCATCGCATTACGATACCGCAATATTCAATTACTTTAATAATGATAATGCGCTGAACGTTTTCAAAAAAAGCGAGCAAAAAGCATCAGAATTACGTTATGGTGAAAATCCACATCAAAAAGGCTTTTTCTATGGAGACCTTAATGAGATGTTTACCAAATTGAATGGCAAGGAATTATCTTATAACAATTTAGTAGATGTAGATGCAGCTGTTTCTTTAATTGATGAATTTGAGGAGCCTACTTTTGCCATCTTAAAACATACCAACGCTTGCGGCGTAGCATCGCGTGCAAGCCTTTTTGATGCATGGCAGCTTGCCCTGGCATGCGATCCGGTCTCTGCTTTTGGAGGCGTAATTATCTGCAATGGAGAAGTAGACGAGAAAACTGCTTCAGAAATTAACAAGTTATTTTTTGAAGTGCTCATTGCTCCGGCTTTTGGTGATGCTGCCTTAAAAATCCTGACTGAAAAGAAAAATCGGATTCTTCTGTTGCGCAAGGAAGTTGCTCTGCCTTCACGACAATTCAAGACGCTTTTAAATGGCGTTATTGAACAGGATAAAGATCTTTCGATCGAAGGAATTGATTTAATGAAACCGGTTACCGAGAAAACGCCTACTCAACAAGAACTTAAGGATTTATATTTTGCTATCAAACTCGTTAAACACACCAAATCAAATACAATCGTATTAGCAAAAGATGGTCAGCTATTAGCCAGCGGTGTGGGGCAGACTTCGAGAGTTGACGCACTAAGACAAGCCTTGGAAAAAGCAAAGTCATTCAACTTTAATGTAAAAGGCGCGGTTATGACATCAGATGCATTTTTCCCTTTTCCTGATTGTGTAGAAATTGCTGCTGATGCGGGGATATCTGTAATACTTCAACCGGGAGGTTCTATAAAAGATCAGCTATCGATCGATATGGCCAATCAAAAAGGTGTTGGAATGGTTATTACAGGTGTAAGGCACTTCAAACATTAATAGCTTTACACAATTTTTAAAAGTTAAAACTTAAAGAAAGGTTCCACGTAATCAACTTCCAAGTTTAACAAGACTTTTAAAAAAAAGACGTTAACTTAGCTTAAATTTAACATCTAAACATCTCTTTAATGGGTTTATTTAATTGGTTTACACAAGAAATTGCAATTGATCTTGGCACTGCAAATACGTTGATTATACATAACGATAAAGTAGTTGTTGATGAACCCTCCATTGTAGCGTTCGACCGAACGACCAACAAGGTAATCGCGATAGGCAGGCAGGCCATGCAAATGGAAGGCAAAACCCATGATAATATTCGTACAGTTCGTCCTTTAAAAGATGGTGTTATTGCAGACTTTAATGCTGCAGAACACATGATCAGAGGGATGATCAAGATGATTAATAACGGTAAGGGCTGGTTTTTCCCTTCTTTAAGAATGGTTATTTGTATTCCGTCCGGCATTACCGAAGTTGAAAAACGTGCGGTTAGAGATTCGGCAGAAATCGCCGGAGCTAAAGAGGTTTATCTTATACATGAGCCAATGGCGGCAGCAGTAGGGATCGGTATCGATGTGGAAGAACCGATGGGTAATATGATTATCGATATTGGCGGTGGAACAACCGAAATTGCTGTTATAGCCTTATCAGGAATTGTTTGCGATCAGTCTATCCGCGTAGCCGGAGATAATTTTGATAGTGACATTGTACAATACATCCGCAGACAGCATAACATTATGATTGGTGAACGGACTGCTGAAAAGATAAAGATTGAGGTTGGAGCCGCTTTGCCTGAATTAAGCGATCCGCCGGCTGACTTTGCTGTGCAAGGCCGTGATTTGATGACCGGGGTGCCAAAACAAATTACTGTTTCATACACAGAAATTGCGCATTGCCTTGATAAGTCTATTTCTAAAATCGAAGAAGCAATTCTTAAAGCGCTCGAAATTACACCACCCGAACTTTCTGCAGATATTTATCAAACAGGAATTTACCTAACCGGTGGAGGAGCTTTATTGAGAGGGCTTGATAAACGGGTAGCAGCAAAAACGAAACTACCTGTTCATGTGGCAGAAGATCCGCTACGTGCTGTAGTTCGCGGAACCGGTATCTCATTGAAGAATATCAATAACTTTAAATTTTTAATGCAATAAAAATGAATGATTGAATGAGAGAATGAAGGAATAATTCGCTCATTCAACCATTCTCTCATTCAATCAGTAACCTATGCGTAACCTTTTGATATTTATCAGCAAGTACAACGCATTTTTCTTTTTCGTCATTTTCTTTATCCTATCCTTAGCTCTTGTTCTTCAAAAAAACTCTTATCAACGAGCCAGCACTTTAAATTCATCTAACATTGTAATAGGCCAGGCGTTCGAACGGTACAATACGCTTGAAAAATACCTTCGGCTGGCACAAATTAATGACAGTTTAGCTCAGGAAAATTCCAGACTTCGAAAAGAGTTAAAAAGCTCTTTTTACATCAACCGGGTTGAACAAAGAACATTTAAAGACACTACCACACTTCAGCAATACACTTATCTGGTAGCAGAAGTGGTAAACAATTCTATCCACCAAAAGAATAACACCATCACTATAGACAAGGGAAACAGACATGGCATCGAAAAAGGAATGGGAGTTATTTGTTCTTCGGGGATCGTAGGAATTGTTGATAATGTTTCTTCCCATTATGCTACTATAAAATCATTACTACATCAGGATACAAGAATAAGTGCCCGGATAACCGAAAATCAAGCTTTTGGCTCGTTGGTTTGGGGACAGGAAAATTACAATCCTCAAATAGCTACTTTGAAAGATATTCCGAATCATGTGGATGTGAAACGAGGCCACCATATCATTACATCAGGTTATTCTTCTTTATTTCCAGCCGGAATTCCTATCGGGAGAGTTTTGGTATCGCGTAAAAGAAATGGCGAGATTTCATCTGATATTAAGGTAAAAC
>JANMZB010000674.1:0-1808 GCA_031382725.1 Sphingobacteriaceae bacterium
CGCACTAGCAACTCGTCAATCCCCACCTTGTTACGGGCTGAAATCGCAACAATTTCTGTAGATTTGTTTAGTTTAGTCATAAAAAAAAAAGTGATATAGTTCAAAGTGAGAAGTGAAACTATATTCTATATATATAGGAACACTGGCTTTTATCACGATAATTCTCAGTAGCTGAAGCCGGTTAATTTTGAGAAGTTTTTTGTGCGTCTGTAGAGTATACAGCGCTGACAGTAATATAAGAGGAAAAGTTGAAGTTAAAGATGGCGGACATCGAGAGAACTGTAAAACACATCCCATTTACTGAGAAGAGTGTATGGCGCATCTGGTCTAAGCAGTTCTTAGCCAGAGCATCCGGAAAGGGGTATAAAGATATATTACTCCGAAAAGAAGCTGTATTAAGTGTGAAAGATTTTGATGCATTGCCTGTGTACAGTACTGAGCTGCGTGAAGCTCTATGTATCAGGAAGGCAAATGAAAAGGCGTATGATGATCTCCTACTAAGTTTTAGTGATGTTGTAAATTTTGGGTTGGTAGATGATGCTACTACAATGGATTTACCTAATGGAGATGCCAGTTTAGCATGGGCTAACTTAGTGAATAAGCATGACCCAAAGACTACATCAAACAAAGTCCAGTTGAAGTTGGAATTTAATTCCAGCAGGCTAAGTGATGTAAAGAAGGATCCAGAGGTATGGATCTCAGGTTTGGAGGTGATTCGGCAAAAGCTGAAAAATATGAACTACATTATTTCTGATGAGGATTTAATTATTCATATTATCAACAATCTTCCAAGAGACTATGAAGCTATGACTGATCAGTTGGAAATTGAATTGGACAATGAAGAAAATGAAATTGGGATTGCAGATGTGAAGGCAAGACTTCGAAATAAGTACAATAAGCTTAAAAAGTACTTGAAAGTGAAATCTGATAAAAGTGAAGAAAATGAGGGTGAAGAGACTGCACTCTCTGCTGGAAAAATGAAATTCAAAGGTCAATGTTTACATTGTGGAAAATGGGGCCATAAGAGTGTGGATTGCCGGGACAAAACTTCAAATGGAAATAAATTTGGAAAAAGCGGTGATCAGAAAAGTGGTTCTAAATTTGACGGTGAATGTTTTTACTGTAAGAAAAAGGGACATCGTGCTGCTGATTGCTTCAAGAAAAAGAATGATGAAAACAGAAACAATGATGAGAGTGCAAATGCAGCAACAAGCAAGAAAGGTGAAAAATCAGAATGGGTGCTTACAACATGTGAGCTAGAAAATGCAATGCTAACTAGCTCATCAAGTAAAGACAGCTTTCAGTGGATTGGTGACACTGGAGCATCTTCCCACATGGTCAATACATTATCAGGAGTCACAAATTTGGTTGACATTGATGTAAATATTAAATTGGGTAATGGAAGTATTGTAAAATCCATGAAGAAAGGAATTTTTAGAGGTATAGTGAAACGCGTAATGGTGAAGAAATTCGCATCATGCTGGAAGTAAAATACGTACCTGATTTGTGGTGTGTAATCTTTTCAGCATTGGCACCGCAATGAAGAAGAACTGGAGATTATCCAATGATGGTGAAAAATACATTTTGAGTAAAAATGGTCAGAAAACTGTGTTTGATCAGAAATCAAGTGCTGGAGATGGATGTACAATGATGGCTCATGTTGAGCCCATCAATAATGTACCAGAAAGAGCTGGCGCCGTCACAAACTTGAACCGTTGGCGCATCGATATAAACATCTTGCACCGGCTACTTGGACATGCCGGCGAATCCAAAGTACGTGACATGAGCAAGTATTTGGGTTTAGAAGT
>JANMZB010000692.1:0-1734 GCA_031382725.1 Sphingobacteriaceae bacterium
TTGCATGAAAATGAAAACGTTTTCTCAGAGATACCGGGCAAAACACATCTTTACCAGCACTCCATAATTTTGAAAAATGAAGAGCCTTTCTACATAAAACAATATAGGATGCCTGTAGCATACAAACCGGAAGTGAATAGAAAAATTTGTGAAATGATAGCAAATAATATTATTGAAGAGAAAGCAACTCCGTATGTGTCGTCTTTGTTAATAATACCAAAAAAAAACAATGATATAAGAATGTGCGTTGATTTTCGGAAACTAAATTCACAAATGTTTCTTGATCATCAAAAACCCCCGCGTATTGAGGAGGAATTAAGGAAGTTTGAGGGGGCGAATTATTTTTCATCGTTTGATTTAACGGCCGGGTATTGGCAAATACCTTTGTGTGAAAAATCACAAAAATACACGGGGTTTATGTGCGAGGGAAGAACTTTTGTCTTCAAAGTAATGGCGTTTGGTGATGCAACAGCGGTGGGAAGCTTCACGAGAGCAATGACATATATTCTGGGTCCAGACATTTTGGAATTTGTCACAGTATATATAGATGATTTTCTTATTGCTTCAAAGACATTCAGCGAACATGTGGAGCACATAAACAAACTATTATGTCGGTTGAAAGAAGCCAATTTAACAGTTAATTGGAAAAAATCAAAATTGTTAAGGAAGGAAATAGAATTTGTGGGTCACATCATTAGTGCAGAAGGAATCAGGGCAACGCCAAATAAAATAAAAATGATTAGCAACTATCAAACTCCAAAGTCATTAAAGGAACTTCGGTCATTCTTAGGAATTTGTTCATTTTTGAGAGGATATATTCCTAATTTTAGCTTCAAAGCTCAACCATTATTCAATTTATTAAAACAGAATGAAAGCTTTCACTGAGGAGCCGAGCAACAAAAGGTTTTTGAAGTTTTAAAAACCACTTGTGCTGACGCAATCACGTTAAGACATCCAAAGGCGGGAGAACAGTTAATTATACAAACAGATAGTTCAATGCAGGGGTTAGCTGGTGTAATGTACCAGAAAGATGATGAAGGTCAACCAATGATTATTGCGGTGACAAGTCGAAGCTTAAAAGGACCAGAACTGAATTATAGTGCAACGGAAATTGAGGGTTTGGCGGTAGTGTGGGTTTTAAAAAAATGGGCTCATTACCTCATTGGGCAAGAATTTAAGGTAGTGACGGACCACAAAGCACTCACATTCCTACAACATTGTTGTCCAGCCGTGGATAGATTAAGAAGATGGATTTTGTTCTTGCAACAGTTCAATTTTTCAATTGAATATATTGAAGGAAAAGACAATAATTTGGCGGATTATTTATCGAGAACGTTTCCAATAGACAATGCATCAATGTTCACGGCAAAGAAGGCATTGATAATGTCAACGATAATTTGTAAAGATTTAAAAGATGAAATGAAATTATTATCAAAATACCAACAGGAAGACGAACAATGTGTAAAGATGATGAAGAAAGGCAATAAATATTTTACAATATTCAATGACATTATATTCGTGATGGAAAAAGAGTCTTCGTATATTTATTTACCAAATAAGTTGATTGTGTTAATATTGAAATATTTCCACGATGATTACGGACATTATGGCCATGTCAAAACTGCAAAATTAATAAAAAAAATATTTCCGGTTTCCAAAATTAAAATCAACGGTAAAAACGTATGTTAAAACTTGCGATTTATGTCAGCGTGTAAAATATTATTGTATGGCGAA
>JANMZB010000181.1:0-1051 GCA_031382725.1 Sphingobacteriaceae bacterium
AAGGAGGAGGTCACTGTAAGCTCGCTTGTTTGCTGTTTTTAATTTCAGTTCTTCTTTGTCTGTCGTCGGATCCGTGTCAATCGGAGCTTTCTTGGTTCCATCTAGGATTTGGTCATATCCTTTATGATCTGCACGCGCTAGAAACTGTTCTGCCCAAATATGCCATTTTGAGTCCTTCGTAAACTGCACAATCGAAATCCGTTTTTCAATATCTGATGTGTTCATGATGTTCTGTAGATTCTTGAGGTTCTGTCTGGAGGTTCTGTTCTTTCTTGATTCGTTCGACTTGCGTTCAACCGAACGATAATTATCGTGTTAAAAGCTGTCGAAATTCGCAACTTCTACCGATTAGATCTCCGGTTCTTGAAGTTATTTTTCTGATGTTCGAGTTTCTGGTAATTCTATAGATTCTATAGATTCATAATATTGTCTTAAATTGTGTCTAGAAGTGTTTATTCTATAAACTAAAATATCGAACTTTCTTGTTTTGAATTTGAAATTGATTCGTATTCGATTTGAAATACATTTGAAATTTAGGAAACGGTTTTAGACGTTGTTTCGACTTACCGTACATCCCCACGTCCTCACATTTTGAGAATTCGAGTCGTGGCTTATTTCGGAATCTTTTCTTTTACCAATATATATTATTTGCATAATATATATGTGATTCTTATAAATCACAAAATACCATATTATATATATATAGTATATATATAATTTTAACACTTGTAACTGTCTGGCAATACTGAATATGATACCGACACGTACTTCGTACGTGTACTACATTGGATTCACTCTATTATGTACTACCATATACGTTGGTACTGTTGTTACTGTACAAGCTCCGTACCGCATATCAGATTCACTCTATTATGTTCAACAGTAGTAAGTGATACCGTGTATGTGTTGTCGAATTCGTCCGGATGGAGGGTGTCAAGGAGATCGTCTACCATATCGTCGAAGTCGAGGAACGTACATGCATCGAAGAACTCTTCCTCTCCCTCAATCAGTGTATGCGTGGCGACTGTACGGTGTCGATACTACTTCATTC
>JANMZB010000196.1:0-2582 GCA_031382725.1 Sphingobacteriaceae bacterium
ACGTGATGGACTGGGTACCGGGTAAGAGGTTGGCGCCTAGATGGTGGCGTGAAGTAGAATCAACAATGAGGCCATTTGTACGCATCTGGCTCTCTGACAGGAGGGACGTACGGGACCCTTTATTTTCGACTGCTTGGTAGGCAACGGCGAGGTATTCAGTACCATGGGAGTCACAAACGACGGCGCATGCAGTGCCGACACGACAACCAGTTTTACGAGCATGTTTTTCATTAAAACCGATAATGTTGATGGTCCGATCAGGGTAGTATTCTAGGAAGGTCCAGCCGGTTCCGAGAATCATGGTATCGGCCCCCCCCGTCGGTAGTGCTAAAATGCCATCCGGGGCGCAGCTGTACAGCGGCGTGGCCTGCAAAGACACGAGATTGGCAATGGGCGTTGGTAGTAGTAGATGAAGCATGGTGCGCGTAGGTTAGAGAATCCGAGTCTTCATCCGATAACTGAAGTTCGAGCATCGTGTTGTATGCTTGTCGGAGGGTATCGGACCATTGGTGCTCGGGGTATGAACTCTGTACGGCGTGTATGAATGCCGTGGCTGGGTCAGTATCGGGAGGTGGTATGTCGACAGTGGCATTGAGGGCGTTGGATGGTTCAGCTATTTCCGCCTGTGGTATAATGGCAGCAACGTTTGCCTGGGTGCGATTGTATTGGGAAGGGATTAGTCCGGGGTTTATGACGGGCTTCGGTTTACCGGGATAATTGTCGGATGGTAATCGCGGTGTGTTATCAGGTGGTTGGGTGAGGTCAGGATTTGGCTTGTTGCCTAACAAGTTATTGCGTTCGGTGACCCATTGGGCAGCAAGGATTGGGTTGACGGCTTTGAGGGCGTTAAATGAATGGCTATCCATGTGGTAGATACCCCGGGGTTGACCGTATGCGGCAAAGGCTGCAGAGGTGGGGTCATGTACTTCGGGATCTGTGTGAGTGTGTTTGGCCTTGGATATGGCCGTGGTGAGGTGGTGGGCATCTTCGAAGTTGCGCCATTTTAGGATAGCGAGCATAAAGGCATCAAAGGTCTTGTCTTTATGGGCATCGGCGATTGAGTAGATCATGCCGGAGGAATCGTACCCGGCTAATCGGTTCTTGACAGTGTTGATGAGTTGATAGTCGGTTGATTTTGAGTGCAACAGGAAGGTTGGGTCGGCACGATCCATTTGTGCATGGGCGTTGGCAGTGTGTTCCAAGAAGCCTTCGAGTCCGCCCGGGAAGTTAGTGTGCCACATTGCGTCGGCTTGGCGCTGGTATACCTGTATTTTTGTGTCGAGGCAGTCTCTGTGGTCGAACGTTCCCAAGAACTTAAGCCATACGGCTAGTCCGTCGGGTGGGTCGCAGAATTCTAGGAAATACCGGGCTCCGGGGCGGCAATCACGGCATGCGGTGCGGAGGGCACCGTAGAATACACTCTGGTCGTGGGCAAATTGTTTGCCACAAATGTTCGGTAATGCGTAAGCGCGGGCAGTAGGCCATCCTCCTTTGGCGTAAGATCTTTGGAACCGTGGGCTGAGGGTGTATGAGAGGCCGGATTGGTATAGCCATCCCTCGATGTTGAACTTGAATTGTTGCCATTTTAGGGCATCACCGTTCCAAGTGACCCGCACGTTGAGGGCTTGCCGAGGGAGGATACGCGTACGGTCAGAGAACGATTCATGGTCTATTTCGTTACGTGGTATATAACGACGGATATCATCTGTGGCTCCATAGTCATCAAGGTGACGATGGTGAGAAACCGATGAATTGGTGGCAAATGGATGCCGTGTTGTGGGTTGTGAGCGGCGTGATCGTGCGTGCGAACTAGACGCCGAGGATCGAGACATGATGGAGTGGATGTCCGACGGGTTATCCATAGGGCGAGTGTTCCTGGCAGCTGGTGGTCCGTAACCGGGGCATTCATCGGAAGATGGTTTAAAGGTCGGCATGTGTACTTTGGGCGGCCCATTAGATGGTGGGTTACCAAGGATGGGCGTGATGACACTAATGGTAGCTGGAGGTGTCGCCCGTCGTGGTGCTTCCTGATCCTTGATCGGTGGACGAGTTTTGATGGTGCTACCTTGGGTGGAAACGAATGTGACCGATTGTTCAGATGGGTTAATTGAAGGGCAGCGGCTCAGGGAGGTGTTATTAGCGTCAAGGGTACGGTCGAGCTGGTAACGGAGCATATATCCTTGCATTTTACTTAATTAAGGGAAGACGCCAGTGTAAACGGCCGGGTTGAATTGGATCGCCAAGAGGTAGGTGTAATCCATATGGGGTATGAAGTTCCCGGTATTGGGGTCGGTAGGAACTCCTAGATCATTGATCAGGTAGTAGCGGAGGAGTTTAATGCGTATGAGCATGTCACGGACGTATTCTGTGTCCAATTCCGTATGGAGTAGTAACGTTGGGTACCATGTAACGGGTGGTTCGTGTAGTCGTGCGAGGAACGTAGTATCGTCGTTAATGCCTAATTTAGCGAGTAGGGTGATGGCATGGGGTACGAAATGATGCAGGTCTGGGAGAGAGTTTGTGGTCGTCGGTGTCCTGTTATGATCCGGCGATGCGGCAGTGCGGCGTGTAGAGACTACCAT
>JANMZB010000201.1:0-1006 GCA_031382725.1 Sphingobacteriaceae bacterium
ATTTTTTTACGGATGTTTACACTCATGCCAATAGAATGTAAAACAAAATCTATTTTACCTCCCATAGCTTCCATAGATTTGGTAAACAAATTTTCCAAATCTTCAACAGAGGTAGCATCTGCAGGGATTACGGTAGAACCGCACTGCTCCGCAAGTTTATTGATTTCGCCCATCCTCATGGCAATAGGTGCATTGGTCAATGTGAATTGTGCACCTTCTTCATGAGCCTTCAAGGCCACTTTCCAAGCAATAGAATTTTCATCTAAGGCTCCAAAAATAATACCCTTCTTTCCTTTTAATAAATTATAAGCCATTTTAAAATAATAATTAGTAATAAGTTAGGATAAAAGAGACAAATTATGCTTTAGCAGCTACTGTTGAATCTAGCACATTCATTACTTCTTTTACGTGCTTGCGTGAAGTCTGCATCAAGGCAGCTTCTTCAGCATTCAATTGCAATTCGATGACCTTCTCTATTCCATTTTTACCTAATACCGCAGGTACGCCAAGGTAGCAATCATCAATACCATATTCACCCTCTAGTTTGATACAAACTGGAAGAATTCTTTTTTGATCTTTCACGATAGACTCTACCATCTGCGCCGCCGCTGCACCAGGAGCATACCACGCAGAAGTACCCATTAATTTCACCAATTCGCCACCACCATTTTTCGTACGATCCACGATAGCATCCAGTCTCTCTTTAGAAACTAATTCCGTAACTGGTATACCACCAACTGTTGTATAGCGGGGAAGCGGAACCATAGTATCACCATGACCACCAAGCAACATGCCTTCAATTTCTTTAGGAGAGCAGCCGATTTCGTCGGCCAAGAACGCTCTATAGCGAGCAGTATCAAGTACGCCAGCCATTCCTATTACTCTTTCTCTTGGAAATTTAGAATATAAATGAGCGCAATAGGTCATTACGTCCAAAGGATTGGAAACTATAATTAAGATACAATTTGGAGAATATTTTACCACGTTTTCTGTTACGCTCTGTACA
>JANMZB010000860.1:0-1377 GCA_031382725.1 Sphingobacteriaceae bacterium
TCCAGCGTTACGTTTCCTACCTAAAAACCAGTAATGTGGGTAAAGGTGAAATCTTGACGGAAGGGGATAATGATCGACATATA
The DNA here is from genome assembly GCA_031382725.1 of Sphingobacteriaceae bacterium. Taxonomy (GTDB): domain Bacteria; phylum Bacteroidota; class Bacteroidia; order Sphingobacteriales; family Sphingobacteriaceae; genus Paradesertivirga. The sequence continues at coordinate 84 of JANMZB010000860.1, forward strand.
CTGGAGGCAGAGAAATCCATCAATGTAATTGAGAGCAAGATTCAACATTGTGAGGATGCCAGATATGGCTATCTCCACTCCTCCAAAATGGTCAAGGTAATAAATATAGGTGCGCCTATTAACACGCAGTTCCAAGAATATAATGTGTCACTCTTTCCCCAACAATCCCAGTTGTGCTATAATTGTGTCCGACCAACAGAAGATAAGCATATCAACGAACTGGACTACCCTGAAGTAACCTACTTCTCCCATCAGGTGGACACCACGTGGACAGCTCCTATGAAATTTAAGTCTTTGGAAAAAGCCATTAAGGCGGACGGCATCTCCAGTATTTCTCATGACGGCAAAACCATGATCCTTTATATGACGGCATCCAACGCCAAAGGACGACTGACTGGTGACTTATATACAAGTCATCTAAATTCCACTGGTTGGAGCAAACCAATCCGCATGAAGGCTCCGATTAATTCTAAATCCTCTGAAACGGCCGGATGTATTTCTTCCGATGAAAAAACTTTCTTCTTCAGCAGCGACAGACCAGGAGGATTCGGGGGTAAAGATATTTATATGGTAAGAAAACTTCCAAACAACAAATGGAGTCAGCCTGTCAATCTTGGAGACAAAGTAAACACGTCTTTAGATGATGATTTTCCATTCATTTCAGATGAAGGTAGCACCCTCTATTTTAGTTCCAAAGGACACACTTCCTTCGGTGGATATGATATTTTCAAAAGTATTTATAGCGCAAATGCAAAGGCTTGGTGCCGCGCAGAAAACATGGGTGCGCCAATAAACGATACGTACGATGATATTCAGTACGTCATGGCCTCCGATGGGAAAACAGGATATTTTTGTTCTGACAGAAAAGGGGGTATGGGAGGAAAAGATATATACAAGGTGATCCAGGCAACTCCCTCACAAATGCCAATGGATAAACCTGAGTTTTCTATAGTAAAAGGTAAAGTACTGGACGAATGGCTGAAGGCTCCGTTACATGCCGAAATTTCGGTTACAGATATCCTCACCAATCAACTCGTTGGAATTTACAAAACGAGCTCATCGACTTTAAATTTTGTCTTGGCACTTCCATTTAATAAAAAATATAAGGTATCGGTGTTGTCTACTAAGCATATCTATAAAACCCAGGTTCTGTATATTGAGGGTCATGTTACCCATGCTGAGCTTACGATGGATATCCATGTAAAGCCTATAGCCATAGGTGAAAGCGAAGTACTATCCCACGTGAATTTCAAACCAAGCAGAGCAGAGCTACAAAAAAAATCGCAACAGGAAT
>JANMZB010000891.1:0-6441 GCA_031382725.1 Sphingobacteriaceae bacterium
AATCTACGTTAGATAAGCTTGTTATTAATCGTCACACAGTTGCCTGAACAAACAATCAACTAGCGTATTCGGCCGGAGTTGAGAGGTTGCTATGATAAGGAAGCTGTTATTGTTGTTGTTAAACACACAATTGATTAAAAAAGTAAGAGTATTATCTATGGCTTACAAACTCGGGTTGCCAGGTCAGACTGATTCTTCAAGGATATGAAAATGCACCTTCAGTCCATAGAAATCAGTACCGAAAGGTAAACATACATTCACCATGTATAATTAGTACTATGGTACCAATTACACTGTATGATTAGTACTCATGGTACAAATTACACCACTCCCCTTTACCTTGAGGAAGAAAGTTTATATACCATAATTTTTCACAAACGCACATGATATTTGGAAAATATAAGTTAGCCGCAAAATGTGGTATCGTGTTTGGGGTTCACGATTTAAACGTCCCCCTGTTGTTCAAGTACCATGAGCCCCTATAAAACCCCCTCTAAACAGCATCCCGTTAAAACGCCCCGAGTTCAATACGCGGGTGTTCTCCTTTTGCTTTTGCATTGACTCCTACGTTGGAAAGTTCTTTTTGCTCTCCAACTACCAGATCGATAGTGTTACCTGAAAAGAACAGTATAGGCTGAAGTAAATGCCATATCTGCTGGTAGCCCCAATGTTTACTCACAATATCAGCGGGATTAGCTTTGCCATCAATCCAATAATAGCTTAGAATTCTTGCTGCAATCATCTCACGGACGCGGTGATAAGCCAATGCGTTGTGCCGCTTGTTCAGGGACGAGTGTGGTATTGTGCTGTTAGTTACGACAGCTTGGTTGTCACCAAACATATAACTTTTTGCATTAACAGGTACACCAAGGTATCGTAAGGTCATTCGCAAGTCCATAATCTGATCAGATGCAATCCTTGCCGCAGTAAACTCTGAACCAAATGTTGCCGTCTCAACTGTGGCTTGCCGTTTTGAATACCAATCTAGCAGAGTCTGATTACAGAAATGCAAAATGCCAGTCACAGACCGACCAGTCATCATATCATGATACAAGTTAGCATCTGTGTAAGTTATTGTTGTCACCGACTTACCAAGTGCCTTGGGAAGGTCTTTTGGAAGTATTTCTTCGACAGAACCATAAACACTGTGACACCAATCAAACTCTTGACTTGGTAGTCCTGCAAAATCCGGTGTGTCAATCCTAATGCGAATAGCTGCGCTTGAGAACTTCTTTAGATAGCCGTACATCCGTTTCAGACGATCCAAGTGACCTTCTCGAGGTGCAGCACGGAAACGCGACATTGTCATTGTGGATGTTTGTATGTCGAATCTTCCAAGAGATACAGCCCATTGTAGACAGCCAATCATGGTTTGGTATTTCTTTATTCCATTGAGATCAAGCTCGTTAGTCGTATCAATTTCGGGATGGTCACCCTTCTCAAGTGGGGACGTGTATTCCCGAGGCTTGCATCCAAACATCATTTCAAAGTCACTTATCATCTTTGAGATATACTTCCTTGGACCATAACACAAAGTTCCATCTTTATCACGGAAATAATCACAGCCAAGATGGTACACAAGTGGTCCAACACCCTTAAGCTTAAACTTGTGAACTTCTCGAAGTGCCTTTATAATTTGCTCAGGATCTTTCGCAGCAATAAGAAGATCATCCACATAGACTCCGATGTATTCATACAGCCCATCAGTCTCGCGCATCCAAATGTCTTGTTCAGCCTTGCATGGATTGAAGCGTAGGTCTCGTAGAACATCTGAAAATCTCTGATGCCAACACAAACCAGAAGATCGCAGTCCATACAGAACCTTGTCAATTAGTAGGGTGTGTCCTTTGAGGGATCCAAATTCAGGTCCACCAATGATGTACACTTGCTCTTTTGTCCGTGCCTCTAGATATGCATTTCCAACATCGGCTCCCCAGAGATTGTGCTTGTTTAATTCACCCAAGAAGACAATTAGTCGGATCCCACGAAGCGATATGACACCTGAATAAACACTTTCAGTGTTTGGATCAGTTAGATGCCCACCAGCAACCAAACGACTCTTATGCCGCCCATCATGTTTGACATCATAAATCATATGACATCGGATCTTCTTGTAACCGAATGGCGCTACTCCATTGACTCCTTTATCAATAAACGTTCTGTACTCCTCCAGCTGTGCCATTTCCGTTTTCTCTGAGTCCTGCCATTTTGTATTGCCATTCTTTTCATCGATTTCCATCGCTTGCTTATGGGTACGTGGGACCATCACTCCAAACTTCCAAAATGGGTCGCGCCGGTAACTCTTGAGTTTTGCTTGGTTTACCATACGTTCAATCTTCTGTTCATTTTTACCAAGTCTCTTAAATCGTTTCCAGCCAGGGGTGTCAAGAAGCCCATTCTTACTAGCATACGCAGCACATGAAACAGGATCATCTTTTGCAATCAAGTCTAGGGGCTCATAAGTTGTCTCCCCAGTCTCCCACTCAACCAGGATATTATACGTTGACCCTTTGTAATCTTTATCTGATGTTCGAAGGGGACCTTGGTGCGCACTAAGCCGACGAAATTTGTATACCTGCTCAGTATCATTTTCAATATCACTATTGTCCTTCTCGATGTAATCAAGTATCTCGTTGTAAGTTACTATCTCGTCTGCAACATCACCATCAACTTCGCAAAGAAATTTAGTATACTGTGGATCCTTATCCTTTTCCTTGTCAATGATAGCTCGCACAACTCTTGCTCGAAACCGTTGTCCATCTTCTTCAGTCTCTTTTAGAAATGTTCTACCAATCAGTTCTTTGGGATCAATGGTAATCATTGTCGTTTTCTTATCACATGAATCGTTACCCAACATATGCCTTGAATTCGAGAAGATGAATTGCTTATCGCCTGTATGGTTGGATGATATCTCCCCTTCAGTGATGGAAACACGACGATTCCGAGATCCAGGATTCATGGCCGTGCGAATAGCAGAACGAAAAATAATTTTGTGGTGCTTGGTCAAAACTTTGTACGTTAAAACATCCCCAACATGCATGGCAATACCAACCCACCAACCTTGTTCCTCATTGGATGCCGAGGGAAACGTATCGGAATAAGAGTGATAATACACGGGTTCATAAAAAGAAAAATGCAAGAACATTGATATATCCTGAGTTTGGCCAGTCAATTTCTGATTTGGAGGGATCCAATCGAGGGCGGGACTGGCGAGATGATTCAATAACAAACAGACATACGTCAAGGCAAGCAACCATGTGTTGGCTGGAGCACCAGATAAATTCATTACACGATTGGTAGCTGCTTTGATGGTGTTGTATCGATTTTCTGCAAAGTTTTGGTTTTGATGGTAAGGTTCACTATACCATGCTCCAATAATCAAAGCGCGCAGAATGTCTTTCACACGAGAACTCATTTCGGCTTTGGCACAATCGCTGATGAGCTTATCCATAGCTCCCCGTTCACGTATATTATCTTCCAAAGTGTTAACAAATTCTTTATCCGTTTTCAGGCCATATGCATCAGCAACAAGGGAATGTCGCCCAACAAAAAGCTGAGCAGCTGTAAAACCACTGTCAACGGCTGGTGTATCGCTGAACACGGTGTCTGTAGCAACCGGCTCATTGCGTCGCTTAACATTACAGGCAGGAAAACGAGAACGCCAGTGTTGTTTCAAAGTATCCGAAACACGACCGCGAGCAAATTGTGTAGTGACAGAGAAAGTGCGTTTGATGGTTTCAGATGGAGCCCAACCAAACAGCGGACGGAGCAAATTGAAATCTGGTTGGCGATGGGCAACGGTTGCCATGTTCACGCCAAAGGTAGCACAAGCATGCTCAGGTTGTGATAGATCAATTAACTCATCGACCATATCGTCATAATCCAGGAACTCAACAGCATCGAAGAAGGTCGTTTCACACGTGGTGTTGTGAATGGCAACGGTTCGATAGCGGTACTCCCCAAACTGATCAAAGGGTCCAGGAGTAGTACGATCATCCGTGGCATCATAAAATGTTTCAATGTCGTCAATATCGTTGTCATAGATGCTTGGATTCCAATCAACATCGGCAGTCATGATAATGTGGGGTAAAGTTGCCAATTCGTCTGGAGTAGGCGGACGGCAACGAAGGTAGGCAAGTCCATTATTGATATCCAACGGTATCTGATAGTCTTCCATCAGAATACACTGTTTACCACCAGGAATAAGACGAGATTTCTCATTGATATTGGCGCCATGACTTTCCATTTGGATGCACGACAAGATGCTTCTGCCCTTTCCAAGTAAAGCCATTTGATGAAAAGTTGCAATTGCATCACCTTTATGAGTGGTGATCAGCGTCTGGGCAGTAACAATGCGCAACTGATTAACCTTGTGACCGGCGAGACCACTGACATCGACAAAACGCTCACTACCTTCCAACACTAACATATCTTCTCCACATATTCCACCATTAGCACCGCGGTCGACAAGAGCTTTGTCCATACTGGTAATGTTGTGTTGTCCAATACAGTATTGAAAAACCGACATATGAGCAGTGTAATTTTGTCCATTGAAGGCAATAGTTTCACCTTTGTGGAGATAGTACGTAACATCGTCAATTGTTAATGTAGATGGGTTGGTTTGAGCTTCATTGATTTTCAAGCTTTTCTGCTGGTGTGATGGAGTTTGTTGACTGGCTAAGACACGCCGAATATCGCCTGGATGTATATCCGACTTTCCACGGGCGGACATGTAGGCTAACAAAGTATCATCCTTGTGACCATCATCTTTGGGAACGGTGCTGTCATCGCCAGCGGCACTAATCCCATGGTGACATACCGTATAATCAATTAGATCATCTAAGTTGACAAAGCTATCGACATGATGCATATTGACCTGACGTCGGGGTGGGATAGGCTGTGGACGGTTACCAGTGATGCCCTGTTGCCGTTCTATGCGTCTCTTTGCAAGCAAGGCTTCTTTCTGATCGGTAGTCAACTTGTTCCATTCATCGCGTGGAAGGAAGTTGTCTGGTTTGCCGTGAGGAGGGCGAACAACCGATGCGTATGCTAAAACGTCCGATATGTCTGTATCGACTGTGAATGCCTCGTAATATTGTTCAGAGTTGCCATCATTACCCCCATCAACGTTATGATCATCACCGATAATCGTCTTATAAACATTGCGCTTCTGTTTACTTGGGTTGGCATAGTTCTTGTCGTAGGTGGAGCATGCCGAGAGTAACAATTCAATATAACTATCGAAATTGAGCGGTGGGTTACCGCGGGCAATATCTTGATCACCAATCTGTTTCACGTAAGCAAAATCATTAACATCACCCATCGAGTTCTGCAACATCCGGAGCTTCTGCTTGGGTGGAAAAGATTCTAGTTCGAGCTTCTCATACTGCGCAACTTGCTCTTTCCAATGCAAGACAAATGCATATGATGTCCCACGCCAATTTCCAGGAAAACGCGCAGTGGTTATATATTGCAACAACGAATCACCTGAAATCTGTGCAGCAGTAGAACTCTTTGCATGCCTCTTCAACTCGCGGTAGATACTTTGGGCGTCTCGATCTGATTCGTACTGACTGACCAACGACTTTCCTTTATCGGTCTTGAGGTGTTCTTCCAAGACAGCATACATGAACGTTTGAATTTCTTGAAAAATTGCAATATCGTTTGCGTTCTTGGGAATGTAGTTCTCTTCCAGAACCATATGGGTATGATGCATGTGCGCCGTTGCAACAAAACCACGGTTCCATGAGTTAAAGTATTTATCATCCTTCAAATCAGTGTAATGTGTCTTATCACGCTTCACACTGCGACGAAACTCTTGTGGGGTCATTCCTCCATCGGCGAGAACGGAAGTCGGGCGTTTGGGAGCCAATCCAGCTTCCAAATCCGCGTGATAATCAGGTGATCCGCAATATTCCTTAAAGCGGGTGATCGGGATAGCCATTACCTCATCTTCATTCAAGATAGAAGAGAGTTCACGACACATTCGGTTGTAATACAACAAGAAACCCTTGAACATGCGGAGGTGATGCAACATCGGCTTGGCTTCAAAAGTTCCATCGTCTTTGTACGTCGCGAAATCCTTCACATCGTCAAGTCCAATCATGGTGACGTCCTCCAGCATCGACCATTCTTGCTGTTCCATGAACTTCACCATCGTCGAATCGTTTGGGAAGCTGCAAAGCTCCTGCAAATGATCGATAAAAGCCTTCTTGCTTTTGGAACGAGTTAGAATCGACGACATCGTTGTTTTTCTTTTTCTTACCTTGGTTAAAGCGTAACCAAGACTGTTAATCTGATAATCTACGTTAGATAAGCTTGTTATTAATCGTCACACAGTTGCCTGAACAAACAATCAACTAGCGTATTCGGCCGGAGTTGAGAGGTTGCTATGATAAGGAAGCTGTTATTGTTGTTGTTAAACACACAATTGATTAAAAA
>JANMZB010000898.1:0-1435 GCA_031382725.1 Sphingobacteriaceae bacterium
TATCATCGAAAGCGGCGGTAGGGAGTGAGGCGAATTCGTCTGCCATCCTGAACCCCTGGCTGACGATGTACGCCGTAGTTGGAGCGTCGAACCCAATCCGGGCGAGGCAAGTGTTAAAAGCAATTTCAGCAACGTTAGCCATTGTTAATAACAGGGGAGTATTCAAGTTCGCAAAATACACGAAAAAGTGAGAACCGAATACTTGTACAAACGAGCGTAGCCGGTAGAGCTATGCTGGGTCTGATAAACTGAGTAAAAACAGTCGATAACAATCAACCGTGTAGAATACTAGTAGTAGGGCTACGTGTAGTAAAAGATATCTTAAGCTTGTAATACCCTGGACTAGAAGTTATGTTCTACTCTTAGGAGCTTAGGGATGAGATCCCTAAGCGAGAACCGTCGTAATAAAGATCGCTGTTCGCATCGCTAACAGTACACTGGCGAGCGTAACCGCAACCACGTTCATGGAGTCACGCCATGACTCACCACTCATGACAGGATTAAATCAGTCCCCGCGAGATGGACGCATGCCAATGCGCACGTCTCGTCAATCCCGCCACAGGGTGTTACAGAGGCCCACCATGTCAAGACATGGGAAAAGTAAAGGGGTTGGCCCCTCCCTTTTGGAGGGGTCCAGTGCTACCATAGGATCAAACGGATTAGATCCCGCAGACGTGGGCCGGGGAGAAGTTTGGTTAGGACATCAGCTACGTTGGTGTCCCCACTCTCCCACGCAATGCGGACCGTCCCAGCGGCCTGGGCCTCACGCGTTCGATGATACGCTATCGAGTTGTGTTTCTTTTTGATCACGGTCTCTGGGAAGGTAGAGTTCTTGAATACGGCCTCGTTATCACAGTATACGTTTGTCGGCGCCGTAATGGGGATACCCATCATACGGAGCTTATATCGCATGGCTTCAACCTGCTCTATGGCAGTTTTCATAGCAATGAATTCGGAGCCAAAAGTCGATGCTTCTACCGTGTTTTGCCGCTTGGAATACCAGATGATTGGTGCCTTTTGTAAGAAGATCAGTATTCCGGTATGTGACCGCCTGGTCACACGGCAACCGGCGTGGTCTGCATCCACATAACACGTCATATCAACATGGTTGCCCCTGGGCTCAGGTGCGTTAGGCGGTATAGCTTCAGCTGCATCAGGGAAGTATGATCCCCAATCAGACTGTGTGAAACGCGATTCGTCGGTTTGCGGGTATGTATCGTCAAATACAACCATTGATCGCCCGTAGGCTTTCAAATATGCGAATACATGGAAGACCTCTTCCAGGTGGCCCTCTCTTGGATTTGCAAGGTATCGCGACAGCATGGCAACAGCGACCATGATGTCAATCCGGCCTAACTCAACAATCCACCGTAAAACTCCGATTAGGCCTTGGTAATAGTTAGCCCTTCGATCGTCGAGTTCGGGTGTGGCGTCT
>JANMZB010000901.1:0-1118 GCA_031382725.1 Sphingobacteriaceae bacterium
TTTGTTCGCATCGCGTCCGTGCATTGTCCCCATACGATTGAGTACGCTGACTTCATGTTTTCCTTGAACATTACTTTGCGTTTGACGAACTCATCGATCTCTTTCTCCCAGACCCTCATTTCCGACTTCGTTGCGGCGTCATCTGGGTCGGATGGGATAGTAAACGTTGGGTTCTCAAGTTTTTCAATTGCCAATTTGGTATCGTTTCCAAACTTGAACGTACGCCCGACATATTCCGCAATTTCTTTTGTAGTGCGCGTAAAGATATCTGCCTGTTTGTAGGAGCAGTCGTAGATGTGTCCATTCAATCCTTCGACGCGTCCTTCAAAACTTGGTTCTTTGGTGGTACTCTTGTATGTAGATTCCTTTGGGCTCATTGCTCCATTGTTTCCACTCTTCTTGAATGTTCGGTTCCGACGTGGTCCGGAATTAGATGAGTTCCTTCCTTTCTCTTCATTGTTTGCCGGGTTCACTAACATCGGCGTTGGTACTCCAGGGCTTTTTCCTGGTTCGTTTGACATGTTCTTAGCAATATTATAAAAATATTGAAACGACGTTAACAATAAACCTGTTCTTACACTAAATAATAGTAGTAAATAGCAAAAATAACGCGAAGCTATATTTTCTATTATAACTAGATTTTTATAATATTGTGAGCGATTCGTCTTCGCTCACAAATTCTCTTTTGATCGATCTCGGTCAATCTCGTTTTCTCTACAGGACTTTATGGTGAGTACTTACTCGACAATAATGTCAAGTACTCACTGTCCTGGCCATAAATGATTTTGGCAGTGATAACTGCAACGGCATAGATTTCAGCAGTGGTAACTGCAACGGCTTAGATATCCGGTACGTAGTACCAGATATCCGTACTTACCTTTTTAGTCTACTTCTGACAATTTTCTCCAACACGGTCCCATGATTCCTGTAATGAGAACAAGGAATCACAGTCACTCTGTTATATTGAGAATGCTATTTCTGAACTTGATGAACAGGCTCCCCTGCAGCGGCTTTGTAAAAAAATCTCCACGCATTTCACCAGTAGGACAGCATTCAATCTTAACCTCTCCATTTTTCACACGGTCAGAAACAAAAAAATACCGAATATTTATATGACG
>JANMZB010000021.1:0-16180 GCA_031382725.1 Sphingobacteriaceae bacterium
AGATTTTTGGTCCGGAGCTGGTAAAAAGCAGGGGAAGTATTGTAAACATCTCTTCAGTCAGCGCGCAACGCGCATTAACCAGGGTGTTGGGTTATAGCCTTGCCAAATCTGCTATTGATTCTTATACCAAATGGTTCGCGGTAGAACTTGCAAACCGATACGGCGACGCAGTTAGAATGAATGCAATAGTTCCGGGCTTTTTCCTTACGGAACAAAACAGAACTTTATTAACTAATGAAGACGGAAGTTATACAGATAGAGGTAATACAATAATCAGGCAAACGCCATATAGTCGTTTTGGTCATGCCGATGAATTAACTGGATGTCTTAACTGGTTGTTAAGCGATGCTTCGAAGTTTGTTACAGGAACGATTATAAATATCGACGGGGGGTTTGGGGCTTTCAGCGGAGTATAAGTACTGGAAGTAGAAATTGAGAAGCTATTGAGTTTTATTCAAAAAAAGTAATTATTATTGGCCCTCACAAAGGGCCTTTTTTATACACTCAACTTGCTTAACTTCTCTAATAACTCAGACGTTATAGGTTTTGATATGAAATCAATAACCATATCGTAATTCTTGGAACGCTCCAAATCTTGAGGATTTATCGATGAAGAAAGTACCACGATTTTTGTTTCACGGAAAACATTATAAGTAGGTTCAGAAAAGCGGGTTAAAAATTCCCACCCGTCCATTATCGGCATATTTAAGTCTAAAAAAATAAATTGTGGATATTCCGACGGATCCGCTTTGATTTGAAGTAATTTGGAAAAATATTCTAATGCCAATTCTCCATTAGATGCAGTAACAATACTTTTGGCGAAATTAGTTTTCTCAACCAGTTTTTGGTTCAGCACCAATGCGATGTGATCATCATCAACGAAAAGTATTTTATCGAGCATAAGCTTTACTGTTTACCAATCTTCGCCACATAGTTGACCGTGATGGTTTCATTCATTACAAACTTAATAATCTTAGAATAACCCACCGCAATTATCTTAAATAATACTCAAAAAACTGAAATGCTCTTGGCTGATAAATCTTACTAATTTTAGCATAAAACTAACCTCGTATTAATTTGCTCTTACCAAATGAATTATCCTATATCGAAATACTCGCTAAGCCTTTTTAGTATCGCATTAATATCCGTATCACTCGCTTTATTCTTAATATCATTTAAGATAGACCGTCCGAAGGAGAGTAAAAAATTCTTCAATCGAAAAAATTTAAAAGGGTGGTCATCCTCCCGGATGGATTATTGGAGCGTAAAAGATGGGGTGATTGTGGGGCATGCAGCTGAAACGGTGGCAACCAACCAGTTTCTTTGGTCGAATGTTAAAGTGAAGGATTTTTATTTAAGTGTTGATGTTTTACTTGAGCCCAATGATCGTAATGCCGGCATTCAATTTCGATCAAGCAAGGCTGATGCAACAGGTCAGGCTTTAGGCTACCAGGCAGATGTCGGCCAGGGTGTTTGGGGCAAGCTTTACCATGAACATGGACGCAAAAAAATGGATTGGACGAATAGAGGAGAAAAAGCCGTGAAAAAAGGACAATGGAATCACTATGAGATTCTGGCAGTAGGGCATAAAATCTGGACGGCCATAAATGGAACGCTATCTGTATCAATGGAAGATCCTATTGGAGAGTTATCTGGCTATATTGCTTTTCAAATTCACAGTGGCGAAGCACAAACCGTTAGATACAGAATTAATAAATTAGTACACAATCCGCCGGTAGCTGTGGCAGGACTTAATAGCGCCCAATTAATGAAAGAGTTGAAACCTGTTTTAAATGAAAAATAACTCGATACCAACCGTGTGAATCAAAAATGTATTTTTTTGATTTTCACGGTTAAAGTTCTTGTAGCTTTCCCGAAAGGAAATCTGAAAGGTTACCACACTGAATGTTCGCCTGTAGTTTTGATGTAACGCCTTGTGGTATAATTACCCAGCCTTCAGTTAATTTTAAATCATCTAAAACTGAATAAAAGCCTTTAGAAAGTACGGGATTGGTGGAATATTCAATCTCTACTCCCAATACCGGCTTAATGCCATTTACCAGTAAAACATCGCATTCGGCTCCGTGGTGTGTACGATAATAATAAAGATCAATGTGCGCTGGTTTTAATTGGAAAATCTGTTCAATTACGTAGCCTTCCCATGATGCACCAACTCCGATGTTTAGCGGAAGATCGGCCGGGCTTGCGATGCGGTTAATTACATGTAGCAAACCACTGTCGCGTAAATATATTTTCGGCGATTTTACCAGCCGTTTTCCTGCGTTTACATACCAGGAAGGCAGTTGCCTGATGAGGAAAGCACCTTCCAGAAAATCTAAATATCGTTTAATCGTTGGCCCTGAAATACCCAGCGAGCGGGCATATGTTTCAGAGTTCCAGATGCCACCGTTATTAGCTGCCAGCATAAACCAAAAATTGCGGATGAGTTTTTCCTGTAACTTTACGCCAAACAATTGCGATAAATCGCGCTCGATATAAGTGCGGATAAAGTTTTCCGTCCAGCGGAGAAAAGCTTTATCATTTGCCGCTGTAAGGGCGAGAGGAAAACCACCTCTGAACCAATGCTGTTGCTGACTGATATTACTTTTTTTAGCTTCCGAAAGATTAATTGGCGATAATTCATTAAATGCAATTCTCCCCGCCAACGATTCTGAAACGCCTTTCACCAATTCGGGCGAAGCCGAGCCTGTTAAAATAAATCGACCGGGTTTACGGTACTGATCTATAATTGGCCTGAGCTGCGAAAAGAGATTGGGCACACGCTGTACTTCGTCCAGAATAATGCAATGATCTTTGTATTCATTAAAAATATAATCAACGTCTTTAAGCTTCGCGACATCCGAATCGCGTTCTAAATCAAAATATAAAATTTCCTTTTGCTGTTTTTTAACTAATGATTTAGCTAGCGTAGTTTTGCCAACCTGCCGTGGTCCTAAAAGTGCGATTGCGGGAAATTCGGCTAATAAAATATCTAATTGTTTAGCTGCTAAACGAGTAATCATGGAAATAAAGATAGGAATATCAACCGTGAAAATCAAAAATAATATTTTTGATTTTCACGGTTGATATATAGGAAAGTTCAGAATTTAATAATTTTTTGTTCCCACATCAACAACCAGCTTTTTCTAAAACGTGATTATTCTTTAGTATGATTTAAATGTTGTGATACAATAGGTAATTACATTTTTCAACTTATTAAATCATTTCTGTTTCTGGTTTGATACGGCATTATACTTTTCTATATTGCGTTTGCTAACCCAATTTTATGAACATAATATATTCCTTAATAAAACTTAAGTCTCGCCTCTTTTGGTCGGCTGTTCTATTGTTGCTGATAGCAACAAACACATTTTCAGCCACAAAAAAACGAGGAACAAATCATCCTGAAAAGAAAAAAATAGTATTTATTGCCGGAGCTTGCAGTCACGATCCGGGAGACCATGAACACACCGCGGGCTGCATGTTATTAGCCGCTCAACTGAAAAAATATATGGGCAAAGAAGTTGAGACCGTAGTTTATAAACTTTGGCCAAAAGATACAACGGTTTTAGAAAGTGCTTCTACCATAGTAATGTATATGGACGGGGCTGAAAGTCACCTCGCCCTGAAGCATAAAAAGCACTTAAGTGCTTTGATGAAAAAAGGTGTTGGTTTGGTTTGTTTACACTATGCTGTAGAAGTACCCAAAAAAACTGGAGGCGCTGAATTTAAAAATTGGCTGGGAGGATATTTTGAATTGGATTGGTCGGTAAATCCACATTGGGAAGCGAACTTTAAATCAATCCCTAAACACCAGGTTACCAGAGGAGTAAAGCCTTTTAAGATATCCGACGAGTGGTATTACAACATGCGCTTTGCTGATAATATGAAAGGAGTTACACCTTTATTAACAGATGTACCCACAATGTCCACTTTAAGCCGCGGTATGGGTCCCCGGGAGGGAAATAAATTTGTACTAAAAGCAGTCGAAGAAAAGAAGCCGCAGCATGTGGCTTGGGCAACCGAAAGGCATGACGGCGGAAGAGCCTTCGGATTTACCGGAGGACATATGTATAAGAATTTCGGCGATTCAAATTTTCGGAAAATAATTCTAAATGCAATAGTTTGGACCGCGAAAGTTAAAGTTCCATCAACAGGTGTTCCTACTCCAAAATTGGCGGAAGCTGAATTGCAAGCTAATTTTGATATCAAACCTTGCCCATAAAGTTATTGCAGAAAACGGACTAAATTTTTAAGAGAGATATTGACAGGAAGCGGAAATTTTTAATTTCTGCTTCCTGTCACAAATCAAGAGCATATCACAATAGGATTATTCCGTTGTGAAACATTCAAGGCGGGTTACCCCGCCTTGAATGTTTCAATCCCCCTACTCAAACATCCTGCCCCCTTTTTGAGTTCTATAATATCATTATCACTAAGAAAAAATTAATGACAACAGAACCTTCTTTTTGGCAACGTATTGGCATCCATGAATGGTTTTTAAACGATAGCGGATCAGCACCTACCGAACCCGAAGCACTTACACCAAACGTAGTTTACAAGTATATTATTGATAAATTCAAGGAATCAATCGGGCAATTAACCTTTGCCGATCGTATTGTTTTTTACCACGAATACATTATCAGTTTTAACCCGGAAGACTATCGGGAATTTATGGATAATAAGAAGGGCATCTTCGGTCTTATTGTTCAGGAAGCCGTAAAGAAGTTTTACGAGATCTTAAATCAATACCGGGCGGAAGGAAAAACTGTCGAACCATCAAGCAGTAAATGGGTTTTTCGTTTTGTATCGCATCCTGATTATGCGCGTGGCGATAAAGGTTTTATAGGCAAGCTGCTTCCGGGCGGAAGCCAAAAGGAAGAGAATTTGCGCGTTACCTTCATTCCCCGGCAAACGGGTATTGCCGAAACCTTTGATGTAAATGAAGATATTTTAAAAGGATTTAATTTTTACAGTGAAGGTTATTACGAAGTACCTTATGTGGAAGATCTTAAGTATGATGAAACTAAATTACAGAACACAGAAAATCCGGGGCTGGCTCGTTTCGAAACAATTTTACCAGATAAAGCGTACCGCGGCCATAAAGTAGAATTTTATATGAAGGATGAGGAAATCATCATATCGGGAGATGAAGAAACCCGGGAAGAATCTAATATCTTTAAAATACCATCGGAGTGGGTAAATACCCCGCATTTAAATATTAAATTCAATAAAGCTGATGGCAAATTTTACCTCGCCTCGTTCGGCGAAAAAACAATAGTTAATGAAAAAGAGGTTCCGCAAAGCGAAGTAAATTCGCCATCCTGGATCGAGCTACCAATCAATTCCAGAATGATTTTGAATGGCATTATAGGGATCAATATTTTTAAATCATAAGATGTCGCACATACTATCCATAGCACTGCTTTGCATTTGTGTGTTTTTACTCATCGCACATTTTAAGGACATAAAAGATACGCACAAACGTAATGGCTGAGAACTTTTTTGGAATAACAGATACGGGAAAAGTACGCGATAATAATGAAGATGCCTTTATTGCCAAAAAGGTGTTGGATAACAAATTTATAATCGCATGTGCTATTGATGGCGTTGGCGGATATGCAGGCGGCGAAATTGCCGCAGAAATTGCCCGCGAATCTATTTTCGAAAACTTCGCTTCACCTACAGGCGATTTAATTGAAGCGATGAAAGCTTCTTTTAAACAAGCCAACGAAAAGATTTTCGTCGAAAAGCTACAAACCAAAGAACACAGTAAGATGGCCTGTGTATTAACACTTGCTATTTTCGATGTTGAAAATAACCAATTTCATTATGCCCATGTAGGCGATACCAGGCTATACCTGTTGCGTGATAATTCCCTGGTAAAGGTTTCTAAAGATCATTCTTTTGTTGGCTTTTTAGAGGATTCGGGCCGTATCGACGAGAACGCTGCCATGAAACACATTAAGCGAAATGAAATTAATAAAGCTTTAGGTTTTGGTAAGGATATCGATTCGCAAGATGATTACATCGAAACCGGAAGTTCTCCCTTTTTGCCTGGGGATATGCTTCTGCTTTGCAGCGATGGCTTAACAGATATGGTAAATAAAGAAGCCATGACCACGGTTTTGATTCAGGCCGGTTCGCTTGAAGAAAAAGCAAAAGCCTTGGTAGCATTAGCGAATCAGAATGGCGGAAAAGATAATATTACCGTAGTGCTTGTCGAAAACAATAGCACTTCAACATGGCAGGCAACGCCACCGACTGCGTCTGTTCAGGAATCACCAATTAAAAAAAAAGTTTCAGGCAAGACTGACGCCCCTAAACAAACGATAGCAAGTCAATCACCCACAAATCAATCTTCAACAACATCCACATCGCCATCATCAGTAAAATCTTTAAATAAACTTTTGCTTGGGTTGTGCCTCATTCTTTTGTGCAGCACTCTTTTTTTATTGTGGCGAAACTTTAACGCGCCGAAAAATGATGCAGATCCCTTGTTGGCTGTCGCCGATACCACCCGAAGTGCTTACGAAATGAAGTTGCAGGAGGCTATAAATTCCACCACCGGCGACACACTTTTGCTTTCGGATTCACTATTTAAGCAGCCTATTCTTATATCAGATACACTCCACATTCATCAGGATACTCTTTATATTATCAGCAATACAAAATTGGTTCTTAAAGCAGATAGTTCTTATCATGGCACGGCAATACAACTTTCTGCGGATTCGCGAATGGTGGTATTAGATGGTTTGCAATTTGAGAACTTCAACGTCGCTGTCTCTTCACAAAACAATGCCTTGCATTTACGAAATGTACAGTTTTTAAACTGCAAATGGCCTATTCAAAACTATTTCGTTTTCCCGGAGAATCAATATATAACCGGCCAGATTGCAGGTTCCAATTCCTTTAAATCTGATTCTTTAAACTCAAAAAGATAACATGATCGAGAGCGCACCTCCCAAAAAAGGCCGAAAAAGCGAGAGTGTATTCCTGCTGCTAATTTCTGCAGTAATGGGCTTGTTGTTCTTTTACTTGTACGGTGTTTTACAACGCGATTTTAAAGATGTAAGCAGTCGTTTGTCGGCAGGTACGATGCTTAATTTGAACAGTAAAAATGCTGGCGAGGAAATTAGCACCGTGCTAAAAAAGGGTTATTATTTTGAAGACAGAAAAGACATTACCTTAATAGGATCAGTTGTTTCGAAGGGACTTAATCCAAGTGATAAAGCAGTTGACAACATTGGCGAACTAAACAAACGTAAATATTTTGTAGATGCTGATGATGCCTATATACGAGGCGGACAAAGTTTTAGAAGGAGGGTTGGTTCTTCCAGATCTTTATTGGGTTTTACCGGAGATGATTCCATCGCATTCGCACAAGAGAAAAGCAACCCAAAAACTTTACCCAAAGTAACCAACGTTCAGCTTGGTAAACACAGCATTTCTGGTCGGATAAAAAATCGTGAGAAGGAACCCGTTTCCGGGGTTTTAGTCAGGCTGGAGATGATCCTACCGCAAGACAGCGCATACAGCGAACAGGTTACCGAAGTGGAGGCCGAAATAATTGAAGCCGGCGCAGGCTTTAAACGCACTTATTTACTGGATTCGCTAAAACATAAGCAATTACAATCCTTAACGGCCTATGCCCGTACCAACGCCGAAGGGAAATACACTTTTACAAATCTGCCCGATGATAAAGCTTTTGAATTACTACCATTAAAGCCCGGCTATCAATTCGGAACATCGCAGGGAGTCCAACAACTCGACGAGAATGAGGAATTAAACTTCGTCCAGTCCCCGCATACTATTCGCTTGCTGTCAAGCCGTGATTTCAACATTCTAAAAAAAGAAGGATCTCTGATCGTACGTACTCCCGAAGAATTTAATAAATGGTTCTGGATTATTATGGGATGTTTTTTCGGAGGTTTTCTGCTGGTTCATTTGATACTCTCCATCAAATTCCCTGAAGCAGATCAAATCATACTTCCCTTTGTGATGGCGCTTACCGGCTTGTCTTTTCTAACTCTGTTGAGTTTGCAAGATCCACTTCGCGACCGTTTCCTGGCGAAAGATACACTGCTTTACCTGGGCCTTGGCCTGGCAGGTATCGTTATCACGATGTTTGCAAAGCTTCGAAAGTTTAACGTAGATAATAGCCTTTACCGGATGTTTATTTTCAAGAACAATCGCAAAGCGGCTAACGGCTGGCCATGGGCAGCTCTGGCACTTACACTTCTGGTTTTAACATTGGTATTTGGAACAGGGCCAGAAGGCAGCGGGGTTAAAGTAAACCTGTTTGGCTTTCAGCCGAGCGAGATTGTGAAATATCTCATCATTCTTTTTCTTGCCGGATTTTTCGCCACCAACGAACGCTTTATTAGCGAATACAGAAGTTATCGCAAACGCTGGTCATTTTTTTATCTGGCATTAATTGCCATAGTTGTTGCCATTTTGCTCTTTTTGATTTTAGGAGATTTAGGTCCGGCAATGGTGGTCTGCTTCACCTTTATCGTTTTGTTCTCCTTTTCTCGTGGCGATTTTATGTTTATGATTGGCTCGATCGTTTTGTACGTTTTAGCAGCCTGGGTTTTAAATAGTATTTGGCTTGCTACCGCGATAACCTTAGTTGTAGTCGTATTGCTGATGGTTTTCAAAAGGAAGCAAATCAGCGAGTCAACCATTATGGCTTTGATGATTATCGCGGGTTTCTTGCTTATCGATCAGATTCCGTATCTCGACAAAGTATTCCCTGGTCCGGTGAAACGATTAACCGAGCGTAAAGCAATTTGGCAGGATGCCTGGAACAATGAAGTTTATGGCGGCGATCAGGTGGCGAACGGGATTTGGGCAATGTCCAGCGGTGGAATTTCCGGTCAAGGGGTTGGTGAAGGATTTGCCAAAACTATTCCCGAAGCGCATACCGATATGGTTCTGCCTGCAGTGGGAGAAGAGTTTGGCTGGGCCGGTATTACGAGCATTTTTATTCTTTTTCTCATTTACCTGCACCGCTCAATATTAGTCGGGCGCAAAACCGGAACACCTTTTCTGTTTTATCTCAGTGCAGGTATCGGCGTAAGCACCTTTGTGCAATTTTTGCTTATCGCCGGGGGATCTACCGGAGCACTTCCTTTATCCGGAGTATCACTTCCTTTCTTAAGTTATGGTGGATCTTCCATGGTAGCAAATTTTATCGCCGCCGGATTTTTGTTGTCCGCATCGCGGGTTCAGGGTACGGAGGTTCAAATGAGTTATGTAACCAAGCAGCACGACAAAAATCTTGTTCCGGCATTAGCCGCCGCTCTAATTGGTGTGTTGCTTTTAACGGTAAATGTTTCACGGTACCTGTTCAATAATAAGAAATGGGTTGTTCAGCCCTCACTAGTAGCCGATCGAAGTGGCTTGCGGATGTTCAGTTATAATCCCCGGATCGCTATATTAATGAACAGGCTGCAGGCCGGGTCTTTGTATGACAGGGACGGACGATTACTTGCGACCAGTAAACCCGAGTTAATCAAAAAACAGGAAGGTTTATTGCGCGCTTCCGGCGGATTAAACTTTGATATTGATTCGGTGATTCATAAACGCCTCGACAGATATTATCCTTTTGCAGAAGAAACTTTCTTTTGGACTGGGGATGCCAACACAGGTATTTTCAGCGGAAGCACTAACGGCTATTTTGCCGAGTACCAGCATGCGGCGGAGTTGCGAGGATTCAATACACCGTCCGAAAATATCACCGCTATTGCCACCGCTTACCGCGAAGACCGCTTTTTAGCAAGAGGCGTAAAGGAAATGACGGTTGTTAAGAAAGACTACAGCGAACTTGCTCCGCTACTTTTGGCTGGCATTAACAGTAATAAAGTAGAGGAATTCAAGAAGCGTAACCGCGATGTGCAGTTAACTATTGATGCCAGACTACAGACAAATATTCAGCGATCAATTGCGATGGATGATTCTTTGAAAGATAACCGTGTATCAGTGGTCATCATGGAAGATAACACAGGCGATGTGCTGGTGTCTGCTAATTATCCGCTTCCACCGGTAAACAATTGGGAATTAATGACCATGTCGATGACTGAGCAAAACCGTTTGTCGCAATGGTTAACTACGCAAGATCTAGGCTTCACATACGCAACACAGCCAGGTTCTACGGCAAAAGTAGCCACTACCCTTGCAGCATTTAACAAGTTAGGAGTTGGTGCAACCCAAAAGAATTACCTGGTAAGTACTCAGGAACGTATTCGTACAAAAGGTCTTGAGCCTGATGAAACGGGCAAAATAGGCCTTGAACGTGCGCTCGTTAAATCCAACAACGTCTATTTTATTAAACTGGCAAATGAGGAACGTTTACAGGAAGACATGGTGAACGTGTATCTGAAGTCGGGTATGTTTTTGCGAGGAGTTGGCGGCTATTATTTCGAGAGGGATGGTCAGGATATTCAGCAAGAAAACAAATGGCGCGAGCTTTGGCGAAGTACTGAATTTAATACAAAGCCAAGGTATAATCCAAACAATATCCGTAAGACCAGGGCAAAAGGGATTTCTGGTATGTCTTGGGGGCAGGGCGAATTAATTGCCACGCCTGCAGCAGTTGCCCGCATGGCAGCCGGGGTTTCCAATCATGGAAATATTGTCGAAAACCGCTATGTTCTTAAAGTAAGTAATAGTGCTCAGGGTATAAAGGGCAGCACTAAATTAACCAACGATCCCAGGTATGCTGATATCGTTAAAGATTATATGCTGAAGCAAAGTGCCCCCAAAGTGCCGATACTCGGTATCGCGGTTGGCGGTAAAACTGGTACACCAGAAAGAATCTGGAAAAAAGAACGGATTAACGACGGATGGTATGTCTTTTTTGCGCCAAAAGCGAAAGGTTCTGGCCATGTGGTGGTTTGTATCAGGGTAGAGTCGACGAAAGGTTCGAGCGATGCAGTTGCCCTGGCGGGAAAGCATGTAATCCCGTTCTTAATGCAAAGAGGCATGGTTAAAAGTTTTGCTGCAACTCCACCACAAGGCGGTTTATTGCCGGGCAGTACTCCGACGAGCACTATAATTTCTCCGGTTCCGATTAATGATGAAGTGCCGGCAAACGAATCGCCTGTTTCAGAGCCGGTAGCACCGGCAAGTGCAGATACTTCAGGTGGGAATTAGGTTATCGTTGCGGAGTGTTCAAATTGAATTTTGTCATATCAACCATAGGAGAGATCTCTTGAGTTTGTTGGACGCCTTTTTAGGTGCTTAACCACCCCCAACCCCCGCCAGCGGGGGACAGCAATGCGCTTTATGCATGGTTGTTAAAGGTATTGGCTAAGAAAATATTTGTTAAGTGCGTTTTAAGCACCTAGTATCCCCCGTCTGGCGGGGGAATCAAAGGGGGTGGTTAGCCAGTGTTTGATCTATGAATTTCACTGAATGTGTAAGCTTATTTCAGGACAAGACACATCTCGACATTAGAAGAGATCCCTTAGTTATAGATTTAAGTGAAGTTCCCAACAATAACCCTTAATCTCTGTTACTTATATACTTAAACGAAAGGCAATAACATGTTCGAAATATTTAGTACCGATGCCGAAAGTCCTCAAGATGTAAAAAGCTTGCGCGATGCTTTACTACGCTCGATTAAAGAAGAGTTACAAGTGGTAGAAGGCGGCGAAGGTAAGCACATAAGAGGCTTGCAATTATTTGTAAGCTGTTCTGAAAACGAAAGGCATATGTATGAATCGGCAGTGTATGTTAATGAACCTGCGCTGTTTAAACAGGAAGTTCAGCGTATAGCTGACGATTATGCCATTGATCTTCCCACCGGCTGGACTTTTGAAGTGACGTTTGTTGATACTCTTCCGCCTGAAGCGAAAAAATTAATGGACGTACATGCTGCCTTATTTATCAAAACCAAGCAGCTGGCCATACAAAAAACCGGTGTAGCTTATATTTTGGTTTTAAGTGGTCAAGCCGAAAAGGACGAATATGAGATAAGTTCTGAATCTGGTAAGATCAATATCGGAAGAGAAAAACGTGCACAAACAGATGAAGGTTTTTTTCGGATAAATAACATCGCTTTTCCCGGCGATTGTGGAAATGACTGTAATAAATACATCAGCAGGCAGCACGCTCATATCGAATGGAATAACGATGCCGGATGTTTTATGCTTTTCGCTGATGAAGGCGGGGTTCCTCCAAAAAATAAGATCAAGATCAAGTCTTTAGATGAGAACGATCCGGTGAAATTAAATTCCACTCATATTGGTCATCGTTTAAGAGAAGGTGATCAAATTATTTTGGGTGAAACCGCGGTAATTCAATTTTCTACATCGGCACAATCATGATTCTTACAAAAAAAAAATTTAGAAGATTAAGAATTAGATTTGAGATGGAATAACATTAATCACATTGTAATCTGAAAAAATGGGTAAAGTATTTACAATTACAGAAGGCCTTGAAAATATGGGCGCACTGCGCACCGGCGGGCAGGGCTCTGTTTACAAAGGGAAACGCATCGGCGAAATTATCACCGCGGTTAAGCTTTTGCCTACACCTATTCATACTGAAAATAATGATGATAAAAACTTCAGAGACTTCCAGAATGAAGTGGAGAAACTGAAGAAAGTTAACGAAGAACCTAATCCTAACGTTGTAAAAATTCTTAATTCCGGTATTACCGAAAGCGGTTCATTCCCTTTTATTGAGATGGAATTTATTGAGGGCCCGGACCTGGAAGAACTGCTCAAAACTCCCCATGATCCTATCTTCAGCGTACGCGAAGTAATAAAAGTAGCCGATCAATTATCAAATGCCCTCGCTCATTGCCACAAAGTTTCTGTAAAGCATGGCGATATAAAAAGCAATAATGTTAAGCTGAATATTCGCTCAGGAAATTATATTCTTTTGGATTTTGGCCTTGCGGTGATGTCTGATGAACAACGTCGAAGCAGCCTGCGACATGCCGGTGCAATCGAATTCATGGCCCCGGAACAGAACGACGGTCAAATGCTTTTTCAGACAGACGTTTATAGTTTCGGAGTAATCCTATTCGAGCTGCTCGCGGGCGAAGTTCCGTTCCCACTGCTAGATAATGGCGAAACTTCCAGAAATACTGTGATGGTGTCTCATATGGAAACACCGGTTCCAAATCTGATGGCGTTACGCAAGTCTCGTATTCCTGCAAGCTGGCCTCAAGACAAAAAAGAAAGCGAAATGCAGGTGCCTGAATGGCTGCTTGAGATCATTTACAAATGCCTTGAGAAAAAACCCGACCAACGTTTCCAGGATGGAATGGAACTGCACGAAGCGATAGTTTCTCATAGTACACAAGTTGTAAAAGGAAACGCCAGCGACAGCGAAAGTATAACGGTATTGCAAAGCGAAGTTAATCGCCTAAACGCACTGGTTTTGCAATACCAGGAAGCAGCGGTAACCACCCCAGGCTTAGCGGCAATTCAGGAACAGCAACGCGATACGGAGGTATATCCTCAAAGGAGTAAATCTGCCGTGAGCATGTCGAAACCTATGCTTATTATGTTACTTGCTCTGCTGGCAGGTTTAGGTTCATTTGCAGCGTATTCGTTATTTAATAATAAGGAACCAAAAGCTGATGAAGCTTCAATATTAACCATCGACAGCCTAGGAGGTGTTGATACAACAGGCATGTCTACAGAAGAAAAGGATGAAGCTATTATCAAAGCCAGAACTGCCAGGGCAATTGCACGAAGAGATTCCGTAAAGCGTGCCGATAGTATTATTAAAGTGGCGGATGATGTAATTCAGGAGCCGGAAGAAAATAAACCCGCTTCTGCCGATGAAGCTGAACCTGAACAACGCGATGACGCTGTTATTGATACATCAGGAGAGCGCACTTTAGGAGATAATGATGTGGATCCGCCAAAAGTTGCTGACCGGAAAAAATATACTTTGTCTGTCTCAAAAGCCTTTTTCCATACCGAACCAGACCCATCCACGCGAAGAAAGGCACATCTCGTACACTGGAACAATGCCGAACTTACTGCACTGGATGAAAAAAATGGGTTTATTTATGTTGTCTTCTTTAATACTGCAGGCCAGATTACCAAAGGGTGGTTGCTTAAAAGTGATTTGAAAAAGATTGGTGGGCGATAATTTAATCCCATCCTGATAACATATCAAGGCCATTTATGGCATTCAGCCAATAGCTCTCCTTGCAATCTCTCAAAAATTATATAAATCTTTTCCATCATTATATAATAATAACATCCTGTATTACACGAGATTTGTCATTCAAATGGTTGTAATATGAGCGCTTCTAATAATACTGTCAAAGCAAACTTCCCGGTAACGGGTTTAAGTTGCGCATCATGCGCCATAAGTGCAGAAACAATTTTGCAGTCTCAAAAAGGGGTGGTTCATGCAGCGGTTAATTTCGCTAATAGTTCTGCTACAGTAGAATATGCACCTTCACTTGTAAAACCAAATGACTTAAAGGTAGCCGTTCAGTCTGTTGGATATGATTTAATTATCGAAGAAAGCGAGTCTGCAAAGACATCGCTTGAAAGCATGAAAAAAGCCAAGTTCCAGGCGCTTGAGCGGAATACCTGGCTAGCTATCTTATCGTCAATTCCCATCGTTGCATTAGGTATGTTTTTCATGCACATGCCTTATAATAATTACATTCAATGGGCGCTTGCCACACCGGTGGTTTTAATTTTTGGTCAGCAGTTTTTTGTAAATGCCTGGAAGCAGGCAAAGCATGGCCAATCTACTATGGACACACTTGTGGCATTAAGTACAGGTATCGCTTATTTGTTTAGCGTGTTTAATACGCTCTATCCGCAATTTTGGATTGGCCGCGGTTTAGAAGCACATGTCTACTTCGAAGCAGCTTCGGTAGTTATTGCTTTTATTCTTTTAGGCCGATTGTTAGAAGAAAGCGCAAAATCAAATACCTCAGAAGCGATTAAAAAATTGATGGGCTTGCAGCCAAAAACCGTTACCCAAGTATTGAATGGCACTGAGCGTATTGTACCACTCCAAGAAGTAGAGGTGAATGCAGTTCTGTTAGTGAAACCGGGGGAGAAAATTCCGCTTGACGGGAAAGTAAAATCCGGATCGTCATACGTTGATGAAAGCATGATTAGTGGGGAACCCATTCCGGTATTGAAAGAAAAAGGCTCAAGCGTGTTTGCGGGAACGATTAATCAAAAGGGAAGCTTTCAGTTCGTGGCCGAAAAAATAGGAAAGGATACCTTGCTTGCTCAGATAATTAAGCTGGTGCAGAATGCGCAGGGCAGCAAGGCTCCGGTGCAAAAAATGGTCGACAAAGTTGCTGGCATTTTTGTTCCGGTGGTTATTGGGATCTCCATCTTAAGTCTATTTAGCTGGATTGTTTTAGGCGGTTACAATGGTTTTACTCAGGGCCTGTTGGCGATGGTAACTGTATTAGTTATAGCTTGCCCCTGTGCTTTAGGGCTGGCTACACCAACTGCAATAATGGTTGGGGTAGGCAAGGGAGCAGAAAATGGAATTTTAATTAAAGATGCCGAAAGCCTCGAAGAAGCGAAAAATATTAATGCCATTATACTCGATAAAACGGGAACAATCACAGAAGGTAAGCCGGAAGTAATCGCGATTGAATGGTTGGCAGGTGTAAATGAACAAGAGCTCTCAGAAATCATTTTAAGTATTGAATCACAGTCTGAGCATCCGCTTGCGGAAGCAGTGGTAAAGCATTTTCAGCAGCAAAACATTAAACGGCGAACCTTAGAATCGTTTGAAAGTTTAACCGGGGAAGGGGTTTTCGCATCTTATAATGGTGAGGCTTATTTTCTTGGCAGTCCGAAGTTAATGGCTTCGAACGCGATACACATTGATGATTCTTTGTTGCAGAAAGCTGAAGAATGGCTGTATCAGGCTTACACGGTTATCTGGCTGGCCAATAAGGAAAATGCACTTGCCGTTATCGCTATCGCTGATAAAATAAAAACCACATCTGCGGAAGCAATAAAAGCTTTACAGGATATGAATATTGATGTTTATATGCTTACCGGCGACAATGAAAAAACAGCCCAGGCAGTAGCTAAGCAAGTAGGCATCCTTAATTACCAGGCAGAAACTTTACCGTCCGGCAAATCTAATTTTATCAGGCAATTACAACGCGAAGGAAAAAAAGTAGCAATGGTAGGCGACGGAATTAATGATAGTGAAG
>JANMZB010000023.1:0-9942 GCA_031382725.1 Sphingobacteriaceae bacterium
TGATTAGGTTTTAACTTTATATTGCTTGTAGTAACAGTATCAATTCTTCTGATTTGTGCTTGAATAGTTATGGAAACTGTAGAAAGTATTACCAGTAATATTTTCTTTTTGAGAGAAGCGGACATATCGTAAAAATAGTAAAAGATTAATTGCTTAAACAAATTAATAAAGTCAAATAAGCTTCGAAATAATATTGCTTTCGTTGCCCGTTCAAATTCAAAGATTTATTTTAGCGCTTACAAATGGCGTATAAATTTATTGATAACTATCGTGAGCGGGGAGCTCGTAAAAAGCTTATTTCATTTCTCCGTGATGACCGAAAGATTGAAGATGAAGAGGTGCTCCAAGCGATAGAAAAAGTTCCTCGCCATTATTTTTTTGATGAAACATTCTGGAATCAGGCCTACCGGGATATTGCTTTCCCGATAGGAGAGGGACAGACTATTTCGCAACCTTACACGGTAGCTTATCAAACGCAATTACTTCATGTAAAACCAGGAGATAAGGTATTAGAAATCGGAACTGGTTCTGGATATCAAACCTGTGTACTGCTGGAATTGAAAGCTGATGTGTACACCATCGAGCGCCAGGAAAAATTATACGAAAAAGCCAAGCTTTTCCTTGGAAAGATGAAGTATAAACCTGTTTTCTTTTGTGGAGATGGTTCGATGGGAATTGCTGAACACGCGCCTTATGATAAGATTTTAGTTACAGCGGGCGCGCCTTTTGTTCCTGAAACATTATTGAAGCAACTTAAAATTGGCGGCACTTGCGTCATTCCGGTAGGGGATGAAAAATCTCAAAAAATGATTACGGTTATCCGCGCAAGCGAAAACGATTTTGAGAGGATTGAGTTGGATACTTTTAGGTTTGTACCCCTGGTGGGGGATAGGGCGTGGTAAATTTGGCCTCACCCGCCTTTGCGCACGGGCCTAAGCACCCTCTCCTAAAGGAGAGGAGTTTAAAACTCGAGAAACTAAACGCCGATTCTTTAAGTAATATTGACAGTGCTTGTGCATCCAGCTCCTATGCCCTTGTCCTATCTTTTGGCATCTTCCTTAATCGCCCTGCAATCCCCCTTTAGGGGGCTAGGGGCCCCTAACTCTTCAACACCCTACTTAACTCAATCTTGTTTTCCCGGTCCTTAATCGTGTCGCGTTTATCGAAAAGCTTTTTACCCTGCGCCATTCCAATCTCCAGCTTGGCAAATCCCCTGTCGCTGATGAATAAATGAAGCGGGACTATCGTAAAGCCTTTTTCTTCGCCTTTCTCTTTTAGTTTTTTTAGTTCTTTCTTGTTTAGTAATAAAGCTCGGTCGCGTTTTTGTTCGTGATTGTAAAACGAGCCATGCGAATACTCGGCGATATGCATGTTTCTAACGTAAAGCTTGTCGTTGAGGAAAGTGCAAAAGGCATCGTTGATATTAACTTTTCCTTCGCGGATAGATTTTATTTCTGTTCCCAACAGTTGTAAACCGGCCGTAAAGGTCTCGAGGATATAGTATTCAAAATATGCTTTCTTATTTTTTATGTGGAGGTCGTTCTTCATTGTTTTGGAGGTTGTAGTGATCGGATGACTCCAAGTCATCCGATCACTAATGGTTAAACGTTAAACAATCAGGATGTTTTCCGCAAATTTTTGCGACACAACTATAGTTGCGTTGCTGATCATGATTTCCATTGATCCATCGAAATCCTGACGGGATATTACTTTAATCGGGGTGTCAATGCCTAGATTTAACTGACTTACATATCTTAAAAACGCAGCAGTATTATCTTTTACCGCCACCATTTTACAGCTAGTGCCTGTTTCCGCTTCAGAAAGCGTTTTTTTAAAGGATTGTTTTAACTCCCCTTTTGCATTGGGTATCGAATCTCCATGGGGATCAAATTCGGGGAAGCCCAGAAATTTATCTAGTTTATCTACCAGCTTTGCTGAATGGATATGTTCTAATTGTTCGGCAACTTCATGCACTTCGTCCCAGGTAAACTCCAGTTTTTCATACAAAAAGGTTTCCCAAAGGCGATGCTTCCTCACAATTTCCAGTGCTTTTTTTCTGCCTTCGCCCGAAAGGGAAATTTTACCATACTTTACGTAATCGATAAGCTCTTTCTCTTTCAATTTTTTGAGCATATCAGTCGCAGTGGCTGGTTTAACGCCGAGGTAAAAAGCAAGCTCATTTGTGCCGGCCTCCACCTTATCTTCTACTTCGCTTGTTAAATGAAGCAATGCTTTTAGGTAGTTTTCTTCGGTAAACGATAACATGGCTGTAAAAGTAAAAAAAATCAGCGTTGATGCTTTATGCAGTGCCGGAGAAGAAGCACTAACATTAAGATTCTCGCACTAAAGATATTATAAAATCGTAGTTTTCATAAACCACTGATACCGGCATTGCAATAAGCTATTGGTATGTAAATTTATTCAATTTTTAGCTTTACTTCAGTTAGTTTTTATTTGGAACATTATAAAAATACATTTTGTCACCACTGTTAAATAGAATATTTGACCAGTTATTGTCTGGCTGAATAACCCCGAACTGATTGCCATCAGGGCATCTTAGGATTAAATCACTTTTATTAGTTTTAATATTGTGTTTATATAACTCGTATGGAGCCTCATAAATCATTGAATCAGATCTCACATCTATAGGAATAAAGTATTCTTGCACTGGATTTCTTGGAGAGTTTATCATGACTTGTTCAACATCTCCAGTATTTGTCGAAATCATTACTAAACCTTGTTTGTCATAAATGTTAGCTGTAATAATTGAGTCCGAAAAGGTGGGTGTCAATGCCTGAATAGAATAAGCTTTCAGATTAGTGATTTTTCGAACAATTTTTGAGCTAATAGTTATTTTAAAAATGTCCATCCCTTGTGGAGCCTGAGATGCGATTGGAGAATAATTTTTATTATCAGAAGCATTCAAGAAATAAGCATGGCTGTTGTCATTAGAGATATAAACGTCTGTGATTAAGCTCCCTCCTTTAAGCAGGGTATCAACCTGCTTTGTTTTTAAATCATAGAGGCAAATATTGCATATCTCATAATTGCCTTCTGGATAATTAACGTAAAGTATTTTGGATAGATCGTGCGACAAACTAAATGTCAGGTCCCAACCTTTCTGAGGGAAAGTCAACTGCTTAGCAACAGAATCTATATTGGTCGTGTAATATATTGAGGCAACGTTACCTTTAAAATATGTAAATGCAATTTGCCCGTTCCTAAGGCTAAAAGACCCAATTCTATTTTGGACACCTGATTCAGATCTTTTGCCACAGGATATTGAAAGTAGTAATACAGTTAAGCAAATTATTGCGGTCTGTCTTTTCATAATTGTAAATGGCTAGCGGATTATTAGAACGGGAATATTGACTTTGTGCCTAACAGAATCAAGAGTGGTTCCAAATATCCAGTCGCTTATACCCTTATGACCATGTGCGCCCATTACCAATAGGTCTAGATTGCTTTTGTTTGTAAGCGATGCAATAGCAATCGCGGCATTCCCATATCCAATTAAAATCTCGGTAGTATAACCTAATGCTTGGAGGTTTGACTGGTATTTTTGAAGATTATCTGTATCGCTTTGAGTTTCATAATCCATTACTTTTTCGCCATGATATCTGGCCCCTGCAGTTTCCACAATATGGATTAGATAATAGGTGGCCTCTTTTCCGCCTTGAATTAATGCGTGCCGAATGGTATTGCGGTCGTTTTTAGAAAAATCAACAGGTATCCCAATGTTTGAATACGCAACGCTTTCTACTTCTCCAATTTCGAGTGCTTCTCCGTGAGGCAAATTTAGCGGCTTTATTACAGTTTGTTTAAATAGAGGAGCCAACAGAACATACAGCAATAAAAAGCCGATAGCTAAAGCCGCAGGTAAAACGAACGCATAAATCCACCAGGCGTTATTTGTTGTAGCGAGGAATCCCAAAATTTCTTCGTAAACCAGTTTCACATTTAATCCCACAATAATAAATGCGCTTATCCACGCAAGTATTTTTACCCATGGTTTGATCGCGAAATCGGCCATGAGTTTTTTGTCGGATGTAAAATGTATCAATGGAATAATGGCAAACCCTAATTGTAAACTCAACACTACCTGGCTTAAAACAAGCAGTTCTCCTAATGAATCTTCACCATAATAAATAATGGTAAAAAATGCCGGTGTTATGGCCAGAAGTCGGGTTATAGAACGGCGAAGCCAGGGGGCGATACGTAAATTAAGATGGCCTTCCATCACAATCTGTCCGGCAAGCGTACCGGTAATAGTTGAACTTTGCCCCGAAGCAATTAAAGCAATAGCGAACAAAGTGGGTGCCAGCGAACCGAAAATATCTTCGAGTAATTTATAGGCGTCCTGAATTTCAGCAACCTCAAAAAAACCGTTTTTATAAAACGCTGTGGCGGCAAGGATGAGGATTGAGGCATTTACAAAAAAAGCCAAATTAAGAGCGATCGTTGTATCAATCAAATTAAACTTTAATGCTTCCTGAATTCCTTTTTTTGTTTTCTCGATTTTCCTTGTTTGCACCAGCGATGAATGCAGATACAGGTTGTGCGGCATCACCGTAGCGCCAATAATTCCGATCGCGATGTATAAGGCGTTTCCGCTTAGAAATGAAGGCTTTAATCCACGAGCAACTTCAACTATTGAGGGTTGTACAATCAGCATTTCGATCAAAAATGATACCCCCACAATAAATACCATCGAAACGATGAAGGCTTCCATTATTCGCATTCCTTTATTGAGAAGAAAAAGCAATAGAAATGTATCGAAAATGGTAATTGATATTCCCCAGATTAAAGGCAGTCCGAATAACAAATTTAAACCGATCGCCATCCCGATTATTTCAGCCAGATCGCAGGCGATGATCGCGATTTGGGCCAGTACATACAGCGGATAATTAACCCAGGCAGGATATGCGTTTCTTGATGCCTGTGCCAGATCTAAGCCTTTCACAATCCCCAAACGTGCGCTAAGCGACTGAAGCAGCAACGCGATAAGGTTCGACATTAATAGAATCCAAAGAAGTCTGTAACCGAACTGACTTCCGCCGGCAAGATCTGTAGCCCAGTTGCCGGGATCCATGTATCCAACACTTACCAAATAGGCTGGGCCAACAAATGCAAAAAGTTTTCTCCATCCGGTTTTACCGGATGTTTTAACCGAAGAATGGACTTCCTCGAGTGACTCATTGTATTTGCTTTCGGCCATAGAAATTGTTTTGCAAACCTAAGAATTAAATTAGGTTAGTCTAAAAATAAATTTCTTGCGAAATTGTTTTAATTCAGCATATTTATCATACCATGGCATTCGAACCCGATAAAATAGATTTACAGATTTTACAAATTCTCCAGGAAAACGGGAGGATTACGAATTTACAATTGTCGCATGAAATAGGTTTGTCGCCTGCGCCAACTTTAGAACGTGTACGTAAACTGGAAAATGCTGATTTTATCAAGGGCTACCATGCGGTTGTTGATGAGGAATTACTAGGCTTGGGGATAAAGACTTTTATTCAGGTTCAGCTGGATTTTCATCAGGTTAATGCCATCCAGACTTTTGTAAATGAAGTGAAGAAAATTAAGGAAATCACCGAGTGTCATCATGTAACCAGTGGGTGTGACTTTATACTGAAAGTATTTGTGAAGGATATTAAGGCGTATGAAAAGCTAATTATGCAGAAGATCAGTAAAATTAGCGTTGTTAAAACTTTCCAGTCGATGATGATACTTTCGACCAGTAAAAATGAGGCTGTACTGCCTGCGGAGTATTAGGTTGGGATAATTCATGAATTGCCCTTACTTAAGAAGTGATCGGATGACTCAAAGTTATCCGATCACTATCAATTCTTTCTACAAATACGAACTTGAGATATTTGTAATTTTCCAACCTTTAGAAGTATTGCTCATGCTTACCAAATCTACTTTCGTAAAGCCATCATATTTCATGGAAACTTTAACAACAGACTGGTTTGCAGTTTGCTCCAGTACACTGTAATCCGTTACACAATTTTGTTCTATATTTTTGGTGTAAGAAAGTTGTGTTACGATATCGATGCGTCCGTAATTCTTAATTTCTTTTCCTTTTATGATCGTATATTTAACATCATAATCCAGAATATCTACAATGTTTTTCACTTTGCCATGGCTGGTGGCATCTATATAAGTTTGGATGGTGTAATTCATTTTTAATTTTTCGCTTTTAAGGTCATCTGCCGCGAAGGAATTAAGGGATAAAAACATAATTAGGGTAGCCGTTAAAGTTTGTAAAGTTTTCATGTCTGTAATTTTGAGTTGAGTTATTTCTTTTTGTTGACTCAAAAGTAGGTGGTGGATGCAGGGCAGACAATCAGTTTTAGGCTAGAGAAAGGAACTTCTCGGCGAATGGCAGATCTGAAACGGTGAAATCTTTTGCGTAAATATTTACCGCTTAATAAAGGATAGAAAGAACAGCCAAGTAATGTTTAGTCTATTTGCCAGTCGATTTTGCCTTTACCATTGTTCTCTAAGATTTCGTTCGTCTTCGAAAAGTGCTTACAACCAATAAAGCCTTGTGCAAGTGGAGAGGGGTGCGGTGCTTTAAAAATATGATGCCTGGAAGAATCAATGAAGATTGTTTTCGATTGAGCAAACTTACCCCAAAGCAGAAATATAATATCGTCGCGTTTTTCCGCCAATACTTTAATCGCCTGATTAGTAAATTCCTCCCATCCTTTTTTCTGGTGGGAACCCGCTTCACCGGAACGTACGGTTAACGTGGCATTTAAAAGCAGAACACCTTCATCGGCCCATTTGGTTAATTCACCGTGAGGCGGGGTTTTGAAGCCGGGAATATCGTTCGATAATTCTTTATAAATATTTCTTAATGATGGTGGAGTTGGGATACCTTTCTGTACTGAAAAGGCAAGTCCGTGCGCCTGATTGGTGCCATGGTACGGGTCTTGCCCGATGATGACGGCTTTTACTTTATCGAATGGGGTATGATTAAATGCGTTGAATATTGAGTTTCCGGGTGGATAGATCTTTTTTCCATCCTGTTTTTCATTTTGAAGAAAAGCCTTTAACTTTTTCATGTATTCCTTTTCAAATTCTTCGCTCAATACATTATTCCATGACTCTTCTAATTGCACCGCCATATTATTTAGGTTTTTGTTTGTTTAGCCGCTAAATAAGCGGATATTTGCAGCACAAATTAAGATAAAATAATGCCAAACTTTATTCGGTTAATTATAGCCTTTGCTTTCCTTGGATCGGCCGTCGCACTTATATTCTTCGGTTATTGGGGCTGGGGGATTTTATTGATTTTCCTGGCACTTCTGGTGGCGGTTACTTTCTTTTTTAACGAAAAAATGCTCATCGCACAGTTCTTTCTCCGTAAGGAAAACATGGATAAAGCTGAAGAATGGTTGATGAAAATAAAGAGCTATGAAAAAGAGCTTATCCAGGCTCAGCATGGCTACTATCATTTATTGATAGGCTTAATCGAATCGCGTAAAGCGCCACTTCAATCAGAAAAGTACTTTAAAAAGGCTTTGGCCTTGGGTATGACCATGGAGCATAATATTGCGCTGGCTAAACTCAGCCTTGCGGGAATAGCAATGTCTAAACGCAACAAACGCGAAGCGACAATGTATTTACAGGAAGCCAAAAAAGCAGATAAAAACAAACTACTTGCCGAGCAAATTAAAATGATGCAGGGCCAAATGGTTCAGTTAGATAAAACGGTTATGCAGCGAGGTGGCGGCGGTGGCGGCTACAGAGGAAGGTAATTCAAATCATTATAAAGCAATGTTAGAAATAAGACCAGTTTGTGAAAACTGCAACAAAGATTTACCTAACAATAGCGTAGAGGCAATGATCTGCACTTTTGAGTGCACCTTTTGCCAAGACTGTGTAAGCAACATCTTGCATGATGTTTGTTCGAATTGTGGAGGTGGTTTTGAGAAACGACCAATCAGGCCCAAGGAAAAACTAGTGAAATACCCTCAAAAAACTCAGCAATATTACAGGCCCGTTGATGTACACCAATTTCAAGAGCTTCTTGCTAAAAATAAAGATATTGAACCTTGGGAAAGATAGATTCAACCGTTTTCTATTTTTCGTCTAAATGACTGAAATAAGAGCTTCTTTCGAAACTAGCATTTCTGCTTATCAGGTCTTCCTCCGAATCAGCACTTTTAAAAGAAGAAAATAAAAGTTCAGTTTGAATTCTCTTAAGTAGACCATTAATAAATGCCAGGTCGAAACTCTCTTTATTTAATTTTATTAGGTATTCGTTCTCGGTGATCTCTATTGCAGAAATTTTCATAGCATATTTTTGATGCTATAAATTTAGATAGGAGATATAAAGAAATTATTTCCACAGATTTAAGATTTTGTTAATTATTTCTTCTCAATGTTGTGTAAATTTTAACTGCGAGGATGAAATTGTATAATAGTATCTCGCAAATAATCTCGGTCTAAATGAGTATAAATTTCGGTGGTTGTAATACTCTCATGTCCCAGCATTTCTTGTACAGCACGTAAATCTGCACCACCCTCTATCAAATGTGTTGCGAAAGAATGTCGGAACGTATGCGGACTAATACTTTTTTTGAGGCTGATTTTTTCCGCAAGCTCTTTGATGATAATAAAAATCATCACCCGGCTTAAAGGCGCGCCACGGCGGTTAAGAAATACAAAATCAAGATTTCCTTGTTTAATATCAACAAGAACACGATGTTCATTAATGTAAATATGAAGGTATTTAATTGCTTCGGCACCAATTGGTACAAGCCGTTCTTTATCGCCTTTACCGGTTACTTTGATAAAGTCTATGTTGAGATAAAGATTGGATATTTTTAAGTTAATCAGCTCCGAAACTCTTAGTCCGCAGCCATATAAAACTTCCAGCATCGTCTTATTTCGCATTCCTTCAGGTTTAGAAAGATCAATCGCAGCTATGAGATTGTTGATATCAATAATGCTTAACGTGTCAGGCAACTTCCGCGAAAGCCTGGGGCTTTCGATTAAAGCAACCGGGTCTTTCTGTATTAAATTTTCGAGTGTAAGATATCTGTAAAATGCTTTGATGCCGGATAAAACTCTTGCCTGAGTTGGCGGAAGCATCCCCAGTTCATTTATCCAGATCAGGAAGTTTTTTAGATCTTCATTTTCAATCTTATCAGGAGATTTGCTCCCGATTGTTTCTGTAAACTGAAAGAGCTTTTCTACATCGCGTAAGTAAGCTTCGATTGTATTTGCCGACAAGGATCGCTCGAGTCTTAAATAAGCCTTAAATCCTTTTAACGTTGAGTTCCAGTCGGCCATTTAATTTTTGAGAGCAAATATTAAATAATTAAGTTTGAAACGATGAAGATACAAATCATTAACGGCCCAAACTTAAACCTCTTGGGTACCAGAGAAAAATCGATTTATGGCGAATGTGGTTTTGAACCCTTTTTAAAAGAATTAAGTTCGAAATACCCTGCTATTGAGCTTGCTTACTATCAAAGTAATGTTGAAGGTGAGTTGATCAATAAACTGCACGAAGTAGGTTTTTCTTTTGACGGGATTATTATGAATGCCGGAGCTTATACACATACATCAATTGGTATTTCAGATGCAATTGCTGGAATTACTACGCCGGTTGTTGAGGTTCATATTTCTAATATTTATGCAAGGGAAGAATATCGGCATGTATCGTTAATGGCTAAAAATTGCAAAGGTATTGTAACCGGTTTTGGGTTGAAAAGCTATGAGTTGGCGTTGTTGAGTTTTTTGTGAGTTTGATAGATTATAATCGCTTACTGTCCTTAGAGTTTCGCATCGTCCGAGGAGTCAGAGAATCCTGCGTATTTTATGAATCTGTAGAGTCGCGTTTGTTAAAAAAACAAAAAAATTTTTTTTTTAGGGATAGAAAATTTTGTATTATGTTTTACAAATGGCAAGTTTGAA
>JANMZB010000059.1:0-1440 GCA_031382725.1 Sphingobacteriaceae bacterium
GATTCAATCACGGGCACGAGGTTGACTGGACGGACTTGGAGGCGCAGTTTACCCGTAATGATGCGAGAAACATCGAGGATGTCTTCGATTAACTGGGCTTGAGACTTGGCGTTTCGCTCGATCGTCTCCAAAGCCCGCAGAACCTTATCCTCACTCAGGGTTCGCTGCCGTAACATCGCTGACCATCCTAAGATGGCGTTGAGAGGAGTTCTGAGTTCATGAGAAAGAATAGAGAGAAACTCATCCTTGGCACGGTTAGCAGCCTCTGCCTCTGCCCGAATCATTTGTTCACGGATCAATAATTCGTCTTTGGTGCGATTAGACGCTTCCAATTGGGCGGTGCGTTCCTGCACCCGTTGCTCTAGCTCGACATTAATCGCCTGGATACAGCGGCGACTCTCCTCTAGTTCCTGGTTTGCAAGGGCGAGTTGGGCTGGACTTGGCGCATCGAGGGCCACTGGAATTAAGGGAATCAGTAAAAAGGTGAACGTATAGAAAGACCAAGCACCCGTGACCGCTTTGATCAGTCCTGAAACCCAGTAGATAGGGTGCCAAAGTGTCACTACTTCCATCAGGTGGGTTGTGCCACATAAGGCAAAGATAAAAAAGAAACCCACCAGCAACATCACCGTCTCGGCAGGCAGATCCTTACGCTGATTCGTAAAGTAAACAATGGCAACCGCCACCAAGTAATAAGCGAGGGTAGTCAGTACATCTGACGTTATGTGCAGCCAGACTAACCCGGGTTTCCAGAGGTAACAATGCCCGTGAGGAATGAAATTATTCGCAAAGAAGGTAGTCAAGAGGTCAGGCATATTAGTTTACGGCACTGTCAAGTTAATTTAGGGCGTGTCATCAATTCAACCAGATGACCCCAGCAGCGAGAAGAATCGCACGCCGGAAAGTTCACCGCCTGACGGGTGATAGGGCGTCGCGATTGCCGGATACAGCAGCCGCTTGGCGGCAAAGTTCTCAATCAAATGACGGGCTTTGTACAATTCCGTATCGTAAGTTCCCAGGATCTTGCGGTGGTGGCGAGGTGAAATCATGGCGCTCTTCCCCTCGGCATTGAGGGGGTCAATTACGCCCTGATCTGCATCATAGCCCTTGTTAGCCAGCAGTGTATCCCCCACCAGTAATGGCTGCAGTTGGTCGGCTTTTTCTGGCGTCACCAGCTTGTCCGGGGGTGAGGTGAAACCCCAACGGATTGCCCAACGCATCCACGCGCTCGCATGAATCTTGTTACTCAATCGCCCTTTGCTGCCTCCAATTGCTTCATTCCTACGCTCCTCAAAAAGCTCAGCAGGAAGATGTTTCTTTCTAGTGGGAAAATGCCTGAATTAAAACTAAGTGTACCGCCGGGAAATAGTGGGTAAATGTGCTTTAATATATGTCAAAATTCGCTCCTAAAAACGAAAATCAAAAATGTTAGAGTTTGAT
>JANMZB010000070.1:0-1246 GCA_031382725.1 Sphingobacteriaceae bacterium
ATGACTAAATTGGTCTAACGGATTTTTGCATATTTCCTATTACCTCATATTAATGAGGAAACAATGTCTAGTAAACTCTTAGTACCTATTAGATGAAAAAAATCTAGCATCATTAAATAGCCTACTTATATATCACTCGTCACATGTGTTATGAGTCATGAGACATAAGTCCATTTGTACCCATTAATTGCATGTATCATTAAATTTGTTCAAATTAATGAATTTTGGACATGTAGATGTAACTTTTAGAATCTCTTGCATTTTCTAAAATGTGTACACTGTATATATTTTAGGTTGTAAATTTATTAAACAGTATTTTCTTAACGGTGCAGACATCTAAATATAATTAGGAAATAGGTCTAACTGATGTTTGCATACTTCCTGTTACCTCATATTAATGAGGGCACATCGTCTAAACTCAAATAAATTTTTAAAAAATCATTTTTCTGTTATAAAATGCTATATGAATTGATCTGCTTGTATTTACATCATTCTCAATAAGTATCTAATTTCCTATAATATTAGAATCTATTGGAATAGGAGAATTTTTTTCAATATAATGTTTAATTTCATGTCAAATTTATTAAATATGTAACCCAAGTATAATTACATTTCCATGTTCAATTACATCTCCAGGCTCACCAAACTTCTCTTATTTTAAATTTTACTTTTGGCTATGACAGATTATTCAGGCTCCTCTTCATTTTCACTGAATTCACTATGAATAGTAAAATCACTGTCATCTGAATACAATTTGGCTTTATCATCTGTGATTGCTTATAATGCTTCGGTTACGTGGATTAAGCTATTAATGAAAATTAACACTAGATATTACTAGATATAGCTCTTTTGGCTATTACTCAATAACTATCAGTTGGATTGTTTTTGAAACTATGGCAAAATTATCATCTAGACATATAAAATATGAAAATGTTCACTTGAAATGGATGGCGTCCTTATAATTCTTCGGTTACACGGATTAAGCTATTAATGTAAATTAAATCTAGATATTACTAGATATAGCTCTTTTGGCTATTACCCAATAACTATCATTTGGATTGTTTTTGAAACTATGGCAAAATGATCATCTAGACAAATATAATATGAAAATGTTCACTTGAAATGGATGGCATTCTTATAATGCTTAGGTTACGTGGATTAAGCTATTAATGTAAATTAACACTAGATATTACTAAAAAGAGCTCTTTTGGCTATTACTCAATAACTACCAGTTGGATTGTTTTTG
>JANMZB010000119.1:0-8924 GCA_031382725.1 Sphingobacteriaceae bacterium
TGCTGAAAAATCGGCCAAGAATAAGAGAGTAACACTAATGCCTGTAGATTGGGTTAACGGACCGGACCAAACCATTATTATGGGAACTAAACCCGGCTTAAAGTTCGACAAGACCCTGCTTGAAGTAAAAGCAGGAAGTAACATTAAGTTGGTGTTTAACAACACCGACGATATGCAGCATAACTTTGTGATAGTGATGCCCGGTAAAACCGCGGAAGCCGGGAGCAAAGCGCTGGCATTAGGCCTTAAAGGTCCGGAAAAGAATTACATTCCTGAAACTCCCATCATCCTGTTCCACACTAATTTAATTCAGCCGACAAGCAAAGAGACGATCTTTTTTACAGCTCCAAGCAAGCCTGGTGACTACCAATACGTATGCACTTATCCCGGCCATGCTTATGTAATGTTTGGAACACTCAGAGTTGTAAATTAATATCTTTTAAACCTTGCTTTTACACAACGCTTTGTAATGAAAAAGTAACAAACGAGATCGGGAAAATTGGATAGTTTTATCCTGCAGCTCATACTTACAAAATCAAAGAAAGCTGGCAGGAAATGAATATACAACAAAAGAAGTCGGCTCTTAAATTATTAGCTGCAACCAGTATTATATGCTCTTTATTGGGCTTTAAATTATATGAGAATATAACTTCAATTGCCGAAAAGCCAGAAGAAAACAGATTCACGAGAGTTGTATTAGCAGGACAGCTGGAAGAACCCATCCAGTTTGAAATTATGAAAGATGGCAAGGTGCTTATCGCCGAGCGTAAAGGAAAACTAAAACTTTATGATCCATCAACAAAACAAACAAAATTAATTGCGCAAATCCCGGTAAGCACCAAATGCGGAAGGGATAAAAATCAATTAGGCGAAGGAGAAGACGGGTTGCAGGGCGTTTTGCTTGACCCGAACTTCGATAAAAATAACTGGATCTACCTCTATTATTCTGCTCCCGGCGATGCCCCGATCAATAGCCTTGCACGATATGAACTAAAAGGCGACAAACTCATTTTCGAATCGAGGAAAGTATTGTTAGATGTAGTGACCCAGCGTGAAGAATGTTTCCATGTTGGCGGCGGAATGCTTTTCGATAAAAACGGAAACATGTTCTTATCTACCGGCGATAACACTTTTTCGAGAGCTTCTGATGGCTTTACGCCGATAGATGAGCGTCCGGGTGAAGCTTCGAGAGATGCGCAAAAATCATCTGGAAACACCAATGACCTTCGCGGTAAAATTCTGCGCATTCATCCGGAAACGGATGGAACTTACACCATCCCCGAAGGTAATTTATTCCCGCCAGGAAACGATAAAACTCGCCCGGAGATTTACATTATGGGAGTTAGAAACCCATGGCGCTTAACAATAGACAGCAAAACAGGCTGGTTACACTGGGGCGAAGTTGGTCCGGATGGCGGCAGGGATGATCCTAAACGTGGGCCAAGAGCGTATGATGAATTCAACCAGGCACGCCAGGCAGGTAATTTTGGCTGGCCATATTTTGGTGCTGATAATAAAGCATACGGGGATTACGACTTTGCAACAAAACAATCCGGTGAACTATTCGATCCCTCAAAACCGGTAAATAACTCACCCAATAATACCGGTTTGCAAGTCCTCCCTCCTGCCCAGCCGTCTTTGGTTTGGTATCCTTACGATACCTCTCCCGAATTCCCTGAACTGGGAAGCGGTGGCAGAAGCGCAACCGGCGGCCCAATTTATCATCGAGCTGATTTTAAAAATCCCAAAAGACCATATCCGGAATATTATGAAGGGAAATGGTTTGTAACCGAATGGGTACGAGGCTGGATTGTTGCCATCACCATGGATGAAAATGGCAACTATAAATCGCTGGAGCGATTCTTACCCAATCTGCATTTGAAAGGCCCTATCGATATGGATTTTGGTCCGGATGGGGATTTATATGTTTTAGAATATGGGAACGGATATTTTCAGGATAATCCCGAAGCGTCACTGGTAAGGATAGAATATAATGCGGGAAACCGTAAGCCGATTGTTCAGGCTGCAGCATCTAAAACTGCAGGCTCCATTCCTTTTAAAGTTAGTCTTTCATCTGCGGGAACGCAAGATTATGACAAAGACCCGTTGAAATATGAATGGAAAATAACCCATAAAGGAGCCACGAAAATATATAACCAGGCCAACCCAACTCTTACCTTAACATCTCCAGGCAAACATAAAGCACTTTTAACAGTAACCGACTCGAAAGGTGCGAAGAACAGTAAAACATTAGAACTCATCGCGGGTAATGAGCCGCCTGTGGTGAAATTTGATTTTATCGGATCGAACAAAACGTTCTTCTTCCCGGGTACAACCATAAATTACAATATATCGGTATCTGATAAAGAAGACGGAAGTCTTGCCAATAAAAAGATATCTCCTTCTCAGGTAGCTGTGAGTATTGATTACCTGGCAGAAGGATATGATCTGGCCGAAATTTCGCAGAGCCAGAGAAGTGTTGATGCTACGGTACAGCACGCCGGTGCTATAAAACTGATTAATGGAAGCGATTGCAAAGCCTGCCATGCTGTAAACACAAAATCTTTAGGACCAGCATTTATGGCGGTTGCCCTGAAATACAAAAATGACCCGGGAGCTCAAGACAGAGTTGCCAAAAAAATAATTACCGGAGGCAGCGGCGTTTGGGGCGATGCGATGATGCCGGCTCATACTTCACTTTCGCAAAATGATGCGAATTCAATCACCAAATATATTTTAAGCTTAGGCGACGGTAAAACAGCAAAGTCGAAGCCTGTTAGAGGCTCTTATAAACTTGAACTGCCAAAAGCTGACGATAACGGTAAAGCAAGCTATGTTTTCAGAGCGGCTTATACCGACAAAGGAACACGCTTTGCTTCTGCCATCGTATCCGAAAACATGATTATCCTGCGAAGCCCTTTTATGCCTGTGTCCCAGGCCAAAAAGACCAGCGGACTCCAATTCAACAGCGAACGCTATGAAGCGACAATAACTTCAAATGGCGGTTATTTCTCATTTAATAACATAGACCTTACCGGGATAAAATCAGTAGAAATTAATGTGTCGGATTTTGAGAAAGCTGCTGGTGCTGAAATTGAAGTTCACGCTGATTCACCTAACGGGATATTATTAGGAAAGAGCACGGAGCTTACCTCTCCTGAAATTGCAAGAAAGGAAACTAAAGCAGGGATTAATCTGGCTGCAACGCAAGACATGCGTAATTTGTATTTTGTATTTAAGAATGAAAAGGCGGGGAATCAGCGGTTGATAAGAGTGACGGGGGTGTTTTTTGGGAATTAAAGGTTTATTATTGTATGAGCTATACGAGGATGTTTAATGCCGAGATAATATTATCTATATTGGATATTTGTGCATATATGCACAAAGCCACTCGTTAGTTGATATTTAGATATTACACTTCTTATGAAAGACTTAAAAAATATCATAATTGAGTTATGGGAGTTATTTTTCCCTATGTTGATTAGAACATTTCTTTCGCTGGTTATATTGACTTTTATAGTTCTTCCTAGCGTTAAGAATTTATTGCAGTCAAAGTCTCTTATGTTCTTTCAAAGATTCATCGATAATTCTCGCATTATCCTAACAAGTTTAAAACTTGAAAGCTTCTTAGGAGTTTACCTATTAGTAATATTTATACTTGTTTGCTATACTTTCAATGCTATTTTAGCTTTCATAAATTCAATTTTTAGAATTTCAATTTATTGGCGTGGTTATAACGGCGTTTCCCCTTACTCCTTTAGTAAGTTATCTAGATACTTTACCAATGTGAAAGATACAAGAGGCTTAGAAGCAGAAATTCAAAAACTATTCTCTTTAGGAATAAAAGACAATAAACACAAACTTGCTGATGGAGAAAAGTGGTTTTCAGAGAAACTTACAAAATTTGGAAAATATACAGACATTTTAACTTTCGAACTTATATTTTCTATAATTTTTTCAGCTATTTGTTGGAATTACATATCAGTAGGTAAGCTCGCTATTACCTTAGTTTTGATTGTTTTTTCTATTTTTTTTACTTTATCCAGAACGGCCCTTGAAGTTAGGTCACACTACAACCAGATGCTATATAAAATCGAACTTATGATGTTAGAAAGTGT
Source organism: Sphingobacteriaceae bacterium (assembly GCA_031382725.1). GTDB lineage: Bacteria > Bacteroidota > Bacteroidia > Sphingobacteriales > Sphingobacteriaceae > Paradesertivirga. Next base: position 4,119 of record JANMZB010000119.1, read on the forward strand.
AGTTCCTTCCGATAGTGAGCAATCAAAGGCTTTAGAAACGAAGTTGCTAAATGAAGCGAGCAAAAGGTGGTGGGGAATTAGTATTAGGTTAATTGGTGATATTAAAGAGACAATTAGGAATTTCGGAAGCCTTGAAATTAAATAAACATCAGCTAACAGATTACCAAACCACAGCAACCCAAACTATTGCCACTCTTGAAACTAAATAAACATCAGCTAATCGAGTAGACGGCCTCACCGCTTATAAGCGATGAGGTGCGCCTCTCACACCACCGTACGTACGGATCTCGTATACGGCGGTTCGATAGCTGATGGGGAAACTTTCAGATAATACTCAAGCAAAGATTGATAACCTCGTTTTGCCAGTCGTTTCAAGGTAATAGTAGTCACCAGGATGGGGCTTTGAACTACTGCCCAACCTCCCTCGAGTCCGGCTCCAGGAGTAAGCCTGATCGGGATTAATCCCTAAACGGATCAGGTTTTTACGCTTTCGTTCGGGCTTTTTCCAATCAGTCCAGATACAATACACGCTCGTCGGGATTTGTAATTAGGATTATTTTACAACAGAATGGATATCCGATTCCCTTGGTCTTAAAGTTTCGCAACTATTGGATCAGAAACTTTTCGAAACACAAGCATTAATCTGTAACAACATTAGCTATAGTAATTCTAATTATCAAAAGCTTACAAATGAAAGCATTTACCAAGACCCGATATGGCGGACCAGAAGTTCTACAACTTGAAGAAGTTGAAAAGCCAATTCTGAAAGATGGCCATATACTGGTTAAAGTTTTAGCCAATTCAGCTAATCCCGCCGACTGGCATATTATTCGGGGGAAACCGATGCTAGCACGATTCGCATTCGGATTGTTTAAACCGAAATATAATATTGCAGGGGCCGATTTTGCGGGGGTTGTTGAAGAAGTGGGAATCAACGTGAATCATTTTAAAGTTGGTGATCACGTATTTGGCGAAACAATCAAAGGGGGTGCTTTTGCGGAATATACCTGTGCAGATGCTAATGTTTGCGGCAAAATGCCGGAAGGATCAGGTTTCCCTGATATGGCAAGTGTTCCAATTGCCGGAGTAACGGCTTTACAGGCACTCCTTAAACATGGAAAATTAAAAGGAGGAGAAGCTGTTTTAATCAATGGGTCCTCAGGAGGTGTTGGTCATTTCGCGGTTCAAATTGCAAAAGTTAATGGTGCAAAAGTCACGGCTGTTTGCTCGAGTAGAAACAGCGATTTTGTAAAGACACTGGGTGCCGATAAAATTATTGCATACGATAAAGAAAATATCCATACACATCATGGAAATTACGATCTAATAATTGATACGCATGGTAACCTTTCCCACAAAGATTTTAAGCGAATGGGTAAACGAGCTGTCATTGTAGGTTTTACAACAATAGTCCATATGATTGCCGTCAGCTTGAAAGCGAGTATAAGTAAGTTTCCAATAACCCAATTTACAGCTGAACCAAACACAAAGGATTTAGAAACGTTGGCCTCTTTGATTCACAACGAAATGATCAAAGTTCACATAGAGAAGACTTTTCCTTCTACAGAAATCCCTGATGCAATAAGCTATATTGAAACAATGCGCACCAGAGGAAAAGTGGCAATGATTTGGGAAAGCCTTTAAGTGCGATGATGTTTTTACTAAAAGTACAAGGATAATCACTATTTGATTTTAGGTCAAAACGAGACGCCCGACTATGCTCGTCGGGATTTGTAATCCCGATGCCTTAGAACAGGATTTGCTATCTTTATATCCACGAAGCTATTATAGAATTCGAGACCAGTAACTATAAACTCTTTAACAGAATTATATCCATCCATTTTAGATTAAAAAATTAAATTACTTCCAAACTAACCTCAAATGAAAAGAAGTGAATTCATTAAAAGCAGTTTGCTTACAGGTTTGGCTGTAGCGGCTGGAACTACAGTAAGTGCTGATAAATCCGACAATTATATTGCCCCCGGTAAACCATTTAATCTAAATTATGCACCACACGATGGGATGTTTACCAATCATGTCGGCAAGAACTTCCTGGATCAGATCCGGTATATGCATGATCAGGGATTTAGAGCTATTGAAGATAATGGTTATCTGAACCGCAGCGTTACCGAACAGGAAGCAATTGGGAAACTTCTCAGTAAGCTGGGGATGACAATGGGCGTATTTGTGGTAGATGGTGGTGATAACTGGAAGCCTTCATTTACAACCGGCAAAAAAGAATTCAGAGATCATTTTATAGACACCTGTAAAAAATCGGTCGAAGCCTCAAAACGTTGTAATGCTAAATGGGCTACCGTTGTACCCGGTTACTTCCAACGCGACCTACCTATCGGGATACAAACCGCAAATGTATTAGAGTCGCTGAAAAGAGGAGCTGAAATTTTTGAACCACATGGCTTGATTATGGTTCTTGAGCCATTAAGCGATACGCCGGAATTATTCTTGAGATACTCGGATCAGACGTATGAAATATGCAAGGCAGTGGACAGTCCGTCATGCAAAATTTTGTTTGACATTTACCACATGCAAAGGAATGAAGGGAACCTGATTAAAAATATGGAGAGATGCTGGGATGAAATTCCATACATACAAATTGGTGATAACCCGGGAAGAAATGAACCTACATCAGGTGAGATTAACTACAAAAACATTTTCAAGTTTATACACCAAAAAGGCTTTAAAGGTGTATTGGGAATGGAGCACGGAAACGCCAAACCTGGAAAAGAGGGAGAATTAGCCTTGATTAAAGCCTACCGAGATCAGGATAACTTTTTATAAAAAGCTTAATTGTAGCAAAAAAAAATGCACCACAGCAAACCTGTAGTGCATTCATATTTTAAGGGTTTCTTACTTTAGAGAAAGAATGTATTTCGCCATGTTTCTTGCATCGGCTACTGTAAGTGTTGGATGCGGAGACATTGGAACCTGGCCCCAAACACCAGCACCACCTTTAATGATTTTGCCTGCAAGATATTTAACGTTTTCTTCTGTGTCTTTATATTTTAAAGCCACATCGTTATAAGCCGGACCCACAATTTTTGCATCAACTTTATGACAAGCAAGGCAATCAGATTTTGGTAACAAAGCTTTACCTTTTGCAATATCCACTTTCGCGAAAACTACTTTTTTAGGCTGAGCATCTGTTAAACTATTACTTTTTTCGGTTGTGATTAATGTGCTGCTGCTACAGATAACAGCAATTGCGAATGTGCTTAAAATAATTAAGGATTTGTTCATTTTCTATTATTATCTATTATATATGTTTTGTTTGTTTACACGTCACATATACGGATACTGTCTTTTAAGGATGCAAGTTTATCAGTCTTTTTCGGAATAAATTCTTGCGCCACATGACCTTTGTAACCCGTATCTACAATTGCCTGCATAATTGCAGGATAATTCAATTCTTGAGTAGCATCAATTTCTGCTCTTCCCGGTACACCGCCGGTATGATAATGAGAAAAATACTTATGGTTGTTTTTAATGGTACGAATAACGTCACCCTCCATAATTTGCATATGATAAATATCATAAAGCAACTTAAAGTTTTCAGAGCCAACTAATTTTACCAAATCTACTCCCCACTTTGTATTATCGCACTGATAGTCTTTATGATCAACTTTGCTATTTAACAACTCCATCGTCATGGTAACTTTGTACTTTTCAGCGCTTTTCATTAAGCGCTTTAAACCTTTCGCAGCAGTTTGTAAACCCTGTTCGTCGCTTATTCCTTTTCTGTTTCCAGAGAAGCAAATCACTTTATCATATCCTGCGGCGGCAAGTTTAGGAAAAATGCCTTCATAGCTCGCAATTAATTCATCATGAAACTTTTCATCATTAAATCCTTCCGAAATAACTTTACCTGCACCCCATGGCATTGCACAAGTCAACCCATATTTTTTTAAGGTTGGCCACTCATCCGGACCCAAAAGTTCTACAGAAGAAATGCCCATCTCTTTAGCGGCCTTACAAAAATCATCTAAAGGAATAGAACCGTAACACCATTTGCATACAGAATGATTGATTTTACCTTTAAGTTTCCATTTTTTCTTTTCTTCGATAGACTCAAAAGCCTGAAGACTACCTGGAACAAATAAACCTGCACTAAGTGCAGCAGCGCCACCGGCAATAGATTTTAAGACAAATCTGCGTGAGTTTTTTTCTTGCATTTTGTATTGATTGGTTAGGTTTTGTGTGAATATATGCTTTAGGTTTCAAATAAAGACTCTCAAATATTCATTTGGTTTAAAACGCCAATTTGAGCCTTCTGTTATCCGAAAAATTAAAATTAACAATTACTAATTGATTTCGGTTAAAACTTTCTCTATTCGTGCTTCCAAATCTTCCAAAGGGGTAAAACCTTTGGCAATCATATAAAAGTGATTGTCGGCAGATTGGATAAACGCAGCCGGATAACCAGATACTTCCAACTGCTTTGCTAAAGCAAAATCATAGTAAGCCAATTGTTTAAACTTCTCTTCGTGCATTTTATGCATAAATTCATCAGGATCTATGCCGAAGTTTACCGCCAGGTATCTGTACATCTCTTCATCATTCGGACCTTTGCCGTCGAAGTTTATACAATTCTGAATATCATGGGCAAATAAAATTGCTTTATCAGGATAGTAAGATTTAAAAACAGTCAAAGCAATTGCTGGCTTTTCGGAGTCAAGAATCATGTCGCCCTTGTCAAGCTCTCTCAAAAACCCTTCGCCAAATACGATACCGGTAGTATCTTCGACGGTGTGATAAGCGGTTTTGATGTATGGAGCTACCACGCTAATC
>JANMZB010000131.1:0-1072 GCA_031382725.1 Sphingobacteriaceae bacterium
CGACGCACCGGCGTTTGCTTGGTGGGCACGGAAATCCTTACGCCATCGAGACCGCTTCATTAAGAAAGTCAAAACACGGTACTGGAAACGTACCCATAAATTCGGTATCGAACTACCGAAAACCGTACAAGAAGGTCTTGACATAGACGCCCGTACGGGGACTGACTTTTGGAGAATGGCGATTGAAAAGGAAATGAAAAATGTCATGCCCGCATTCGAGTTCCGCGACAACGACGCTGTACCGATCGGTTACAAGAAGATCGATTGCCACATCATATTTGACATCAAGACAGACCTCACACGTAAGGCACGACTCGTCGCAGGTGGACACCAAACCGATGTCCCCAAAGAATCAGTATATTCTAGTGTGGTCTCCCGCGATAGCGTAAGGATCGCATTCCTTATTGCCGCCCTAAATGGTCTCGATATCCTCGCCGGTGACGTACAAAACGCATACTTAAATGCACCGACGGCCGAGAAATGTTACACCATAGCGGGGCCTGAATTTGGCAAAGACAAAATCGGGAGACCAGTGCTGATTGTTCGGGCACTATATGGACTAAGGAGTTCAGGTGCCCGATGGCGTGATCATATATCATCCACCCTGCGTGACGCTGGGTTCAAAGGTTGCATGGCTGACCCGGATGTTTGGATGAAGCCAAATACCAAGCCGGATGGTTTCAAATACTGGGAATATGTCCTGGTGTACGTCGATGACGTACTGGTTCTGTCCCACAACCCCCAGTCCATTATGGACACGCTCGCAATGAAGTATACCCTAAAAGCTGGTAGCGTTCGCGCACCAAAGGAATACTTGGGTTCCGACATTAAAAAGTTTACCATCCCCGAAGACGAAACGAACCCATCGAAGGAATGCTGGGCAATGTCGTCGGACACTTATGTCAAACGATCCATTGCTGATGTTGAACGCGCATTGGAAGAAATAGGACAACGCTTACGGTCTAAGGTTACAACGCCTTTATCGTCTTCCTACCGTCCTGAACTAGACGCCACACCCGAACTCGACGATCGAAGGGCTAACTATTACCAAGGCCTAATCGGAGTTTTACGG
>JANMZB010000152.1:0-20686 GCA_031382725.1 Sphingobacteriaceae bacterium
CATTAGCCCAAGAAAAGGCAGTTAAAGCACTGTTAGGGGCTATGGATATTGCTTTCGATAAAATAGAAGCAGGTAGCGATTCTGAAGAGGTTTGCATCCTCCCCCCACATGTAATTGACGCAATTAGAATATCTGAAGAGGAATTCAAAAACGGGAAATTTTATTCATATCAGGAAGTAAAAGACCTTTTACCAAAAAGATAATTGGAAGTTAAGTTCTCGATTCATGCTACTGTTACATTGTCATCAATTGTATCCTTCATAAAAAGCAAATGGAGCATTAAAGTTGCAGATGAATTTATTCAAAAGGCCTATAAAACAATCGATTCCATCGCCATTCAGCCCTATATGTATCAAGCAACACAGCAAGAGAATGTTAGAAGAGCTGTAATCACCAAACAAACTTCTGTTATCTATAAAATCATCCTCAAAATATTGAGATCCTCTTCTTTTGGGATAACCGGCAAGAGCCCTTAATTTAGCATTATGACTTTTGACTTTACCCGCTGCCCCTGGTGCGGAACCGACCCACTCTACGTAAAATACCACGACGAAGAATGGGGCAAAGAAGCTCACGAAGACAAGGTGCTTTTTGAATTTCTTATTCTCGAATCTGCCCAGGCTGGTTTAAGCTGGATTACCATTTTAAAAAGACGTGAAGACTATCGCAACGCTTTCGCTGATTTTGATGTTCATAAGGTTGCCGCATTCACTCAAGAAGATATAGAGCGACTGATGCAAGAAACAGGAATCATCAGAAACCGACTCAAGATTGTAGCCGCTATAAATAACGCTAAACTGTTTATAGAAATACAGCAGGAATTTAAGTCATTTGATAAGTATTTATACTCTTTCTTACCAAATGGCAAACCTGTTAAGAACTTTCCCAATGAGTTGAAGGATATTCCCGCCCGTACAGAAATATCGGATGCCATCTCAAAAGACATGAAAAAGCGCGGCTTTAAGTTTTTCGGCACCACCATTTGCTACGCTCACATGCAAGCCACGGGCATGGTAAATGACCATCTAATGAATTGTTCTTTTCGTTAAGGAATCAATATCTTGCTACCTTTGAAATCACAAAGCCCCTTTGTCATCTCGACCAAAGGAGAGATCTCTTTAAAATCAAGCCTTAGATTTCTCTCTGCGTTCGAAATGACAAACTCGTAATTAATCAAACAATGAAAAAACTCTTCCTTCTTGACGGTATGGCCCTGATGTACCGGGCGCATTTCGCATTAAGCAAAAACCCCCGTTTTACATCAAACGGCATAAATACATCGGCCGTAATGGGCTTCACCAATACCTTGCTGGAAGTGCTTAAAAAAGAAAAGCCAACTCACTTAGCTGTTGTGTTTGATACCGATGCGCCAACAGAAAGGCATATCGATTTTGAAGCCTATAAAGCACATCGCCAGGCGATGCCCGAAGATCTTTCGGTAGCTATGCCGTATGTTATTAAGCTAATTGAAGGGTTCAATATTCCGGTTATTATGTCGGATGGTTATGAAGCTGATGATATTATTGGAACCCTTGCCAAGAAAGCTGAGCAGGAAGGATTCACTGTATTTTGCATGACTCCCGATAAGGATTTTGCGCAGCTTGTATCAGAAAACATTTTCATCTACAAACCTTCCCGAATGGGGAATGATATGGAAATTTTGGGTGTGCCCGAAATACTGGCGAAATGGGAAATTGAACATGTACACCAGGTAATTGATATTTTGGGTTTGTGGGGAGACGCGGTTGATAATATTCCGGGCATACCGGGCATTGGCGAAAAAACGGCAAAACTCCTGATAAAACAATATGGTTCTGTAGAAAACATTATTGCCAACAGCCATGAGTTGAAAGGCAAAATGAAAGAAAATGTAGAGGCTTTCGCCGAACAGGGATTAGTTTCAAAAAAACTGGCAACGATAATGCTTAATGCGCCAGTCGAGCTGGATGAGGAGGCCTTAAAAATCAATCCACCAAGCCGCGAAAAACTGGAACCACTTTTCGTAGAGTTGGAGTTTCGTACAATAGGTCGGCGCGTATTTGGCGAAGAATTCACGGTAACCGAATTTCGCCAGGTTAGCCAGGGCCAGCAGTTTGACTTATTTGGCAATCAACAGGAGCAGGTTGTCATCAAAACCGAAACCATTATAGAGCCAGCACCTGCTTCTAAAAATATAGAGAATACACCTCATGATTATCAATTAGCCGATACCTCAGAAAAACGCAGCGAGTTAATAAAAATGCTGCAATCTCAAAGCTCATTTTGTTTTGATACCGAGACTACATGTCTGGATGCCAATAATTGTGAGTTGGTAGGATTATCGTTTTCCATTAAACCCGGAACGGGATGGTACATCCCCATCTGCGAGGATCAAAGCGAAGCTTGTGGAATTGTGCTTGAGTTTAAGGAACTGTTTGAAAATCCTTCGATCAAAAAGATTGGTCAGAATCTGAAGTACGATATCCTGGTTTTAAACTGGTACAATATAAATGTACGAGGCGAATTGTTTGATACCATGCTTGCACATTACCTGATAGATCCGGATACACGCCATAACATGGATATACTCGCCGAGAATTATCTTGGCTATGTGCCCGTTTCAATCACTTCCTTAATTGGCGCAAAAGGTAAAAATCAGGGAACAATGCGAAGTGTTGAAATTGAGAAAGTGAAAGATTACGCCTCAGAAGATGCCGATATTACACTTCAGCTAAAAGAAATATTTGAGCCAATGCTCGAAAAAGTTGGAGCTGCAAAACTAGCGCAGGACATTGAAAATCCTCTGGTGTATGTTTTGGGTGCGATGGAACGGGAAGGTGTCAAGATCGATCAACAAGCTTTGGCAGAATATTCGGTGCAGTTGGAAACCGACATCAAAGTACTTGAAAAAACGATTTACGAAAAAGCGGGAGTTCGTTTCAACATTGCATCGCCAAAGCAATTAGGCGAGGTTTTATTCGACAAGCTGCAATTAGATCCGAAAGCTAAGAAAACTAAAACGGGCCAATATCAGACTGGCGAAGATGTGTTAACAGCCCTTGCCAATAAAAGTGACATCGCGAAAGATATTCTTGATTTCAGGCAATTACAAAAGCTAAAATCTACTTACGTGGATGCGCTTCCATTGCTGATTAATCCCAAAACTTTACGCGTTCACACCTCCTACAATCAGGCTGTAGCCGCTACGGGGCGTTTAAGTTCCAACAATCCAAACCTTCAAAATATCCCGATAAGAACAGAGCGGGGGAGGGAAGTAAGGCGGGCATTTATCCCTAGAGATGAGGACCACTTAATCATTTCTGCAGATTACTCCCAAATTGAACTTCGATTAATTGCTGAAATAAGCAAGGACGAAAACATGATGGAGGCTTTTTTAAAAGGACTCGATATTCACACCGCAACAGCATCAAAGGTGTATGGAATCGCATTGGAAGATGTAGATTCTACTCAGCGCAGAAATGCCAAAGCTGTGAACTTTGGAATTATTTACGGACAATCGGCTTTTGGTTTATCACAAAGCTTAGGCATTCCGAGAAAAGAAGCTGCAGAAATCATTGAGCAATATTTTAATCAATATTCGGGCATTAAGCAGTACATGAGCGATACCATGAACTTCGCAAGGGAAAATGGATACGTGCAAACCCTGCTGGGCCGTCGGCGATACATGCGCGACATTAATTCTGCCAACGCTACAGTACGTGGCTTTGCGGAGCGAAATGCGATTAATGCCCCTATACAAGGTTCGGCAGCAGATATGATTAAAATTGCGATGATTGATATTCATCGCGATATGCAGGAACAAAAACTCATTTCAAAAATGACCATGCAAGTTCATGATGAGTTGGTTTTTGATGTCCACAAATCTGAAGTTGAGCAGGTAAAAGTTATCATTCAAGAGCGCATGAAAAATGCATTACAAACTACTGTCCCCATTTTAGTTGAAATTGGCCAGGGAAGTAACTGGCTGGAAGCACATTGATTTTTGAAAAAAAACTGTTACAAAACGACGATTTTTTTTGATTAACAGAAAAAAATTTCCTTAAATTTCAAAAATTCAAAATCAAGTATTTATCCTATGAATGTTATCCACCTGAGTGCAGAATGTTACCCGGTTGCCAAAGTTGGCGGACTAGGCGATGTGGTGGGAGCTCTTCCAAAATATCAGCAAGCTGCCGGAATTTCGGCCATTGTGGTTTTGCCCTATTACGATAGAAAGTTTGTTAAAGAAAATGATTTTGAAGTAATTTTTGAATCTTCAATAACCATGGGAACATTTGAGGGACCTTTCCAGGTATTGAGAGAAACTACTGAAAAACTAGGTTTCCCGCTTCATCTGATAAAAATTTCGGGCTTGCTAGACCGACCAGAAATTTATTGCTATCCGGATGAAACAGAGCAATTTGTGGCTTATCAATTGGCGTTTATGGAATGGCTGCTTCAATTCGAAGTTTTGCCAGATGTGATTCATTCACACGACCACCACGCCGGATTAATTCCTTTTCTCTTATATCATTCATCCAGATATACTTCTCTATCAAAAATCGCGACCATATTAACCATACATAACGCACAATACCAGGGCTGGATTGGATGGGAAAAACTGGATCTTCTCCCTTACATTGATGTTTGGGAAGGAAAACTATTAGAATGGAGAGATTGCATCAACCCACTTGCATCCGCCGTTAAATGCTGCTGGAAGTATACTACCGTTTCGCCAAGTTATTTAAAAGAACTTGAAGTAAATTCAAACGGACTTGAAGAACTTTTCATCACCGAAAGGGAAAAAGGTATTGGAATAATAAATGGAATCGACACCGATATCTGGAATCCTGAAACCGATCCAATGATTTCGGATAACTACAGCGTTAAAACTGTAATGGCTGGTAAATTGGCAAATAAAAAGCTTGTTTGTAAAGAGTTTTTCCTTGATCATACCAAACCTCTTGTTGCTTTTATTGGCAGGCTGGTAGGCGAAAAAGGTGCTGATTTACTCCCACAAGCCATCACCCAACTATTGACCAAGCATAAAGGGAAAGTCAACATCCTGATTCTTGGATCGGGTGAAAAAGAAATTGAAGAAGAGTTGGCTCTTTTAACTTCAACATTTAAAGATGATTACAATGTTTTTATCGGTTACCACGAAGCATTGTCGCACCGTATTTACGCTGGCGCGGATTTTCTGATCATGCCCTCACGGGTTGAACCATGCGGGTTAAACCAATTATATTCTCTACGCTATGGAACTATCCCGTTGGTAAGGAGCACCGGTGGTTTAAAAGATACGGTGATAGATGTGACCGAAGAAAATGGTTACGGAATATGCTTTGAAGATGCAGATGTAATCAGCATTGTGAATGCTGTTGAACGCGCCATTGAGATCTATCAAAACTCCACGCAAGTGGAATTGTTACGTAGTAGAATGATGAACCTAAATTATTCATGGCATCAGTCTGCAACACAATATATAAACCTGTACAACAATCTTAAATCTCTATAAATATGATGTCTAAAGTTCTCGCAGTTATTCTTGGTGGCGGTTCCGGAACCCGCTTGCAGCCACTTACTGCTACCCGCTCTAAACCTGCAGTTCCAATTGCAGGTAAATACCGTTTGGTTGATATTCCAATTTCTAACTGCCTTAACTCGGGTATCGACAGAATATTTGTGCTTACGCAATTTAATTCGGCATCGTTAAATAAGCACATTAAAAACACCTATCACTTTAATATTTTCAGTACGGCTTTTGTTGATATTCTTGCAGCAGAGCAAACTCCGAGCAATAGCGGCTGGTTTCAAGGAACGGCAGATGCTGTTCGCCAGTCAATGCATCATATGTCGCCGTTTGATTTCGACTATGTGCTTATCCTATCGGGAGATCAATTATATCAGATCGACTTTAACGATATGATTAAGAGTCACATCGACCGTAAAGCCGAAGTTTCGGTAGCAACTATTCCGGTAACTGCTAAAGATGTACCCGGTTTTGGCATTATGAAAATTGATAAAGACGATCTGATCACTGCGTTTGTTGAAAAGCCACAAAGCGATTTTGAAGAATGGAAATCGGAAGTTGGTCCGGAAATGGAAGCCCAGGGGCGCGTTTACCAGGCATCAATGGGTATCTATATTTTTAACAGAAATGTTCTATATGATACGCTAACTAACGATCCTCATACAGATTTTGGAAAAGAAATTATTCCGGAAGCCTTAAATAGAAATAAGGTAATAAGTTATCAGTACGACGGTTACTGGACAGATATTGGTACCATTCCATCTTTCTTTGAAGCTAATATTGGACTTACGGATGATATCCCCGAATTTAATTTATTCGACGATAAAAACACCATCTTTTCAAGACCACGAATGCTCCCACCATCAAAGGTTCAGGGAACCACCCTTGAAAGAACGGTTATTGCCGATGGTTGTATTATTCAGGCAAGCCGCATTGAACGTTCTGTAGTAGGTATTCGTACCCGGATTGGACGCGGAACCACTATCGAATATTGCTATATTATGGGAAGTGATTATTACCAGAGTTTGGAGCAGTTGGAGGAAGCAAAAAACAGCCAGACACCAATTATCGGTATCGGCGAACGCTGCTATATCAAAAATGCCATTTTAGATAAAAATTGCCGCATTGGGAACGATGTTAGAATTAATGGTGGCGCACATTTACTTGACGGAGACTATGGTAAATACACGGTTAATGAAGGGATTGTTGTTGTGAAAAAGGGTGCTTATATTGATAATGGAACGGTGATATAATAATTATAAAATCAGGATGTGATATCTTCATCCTGATTTTATTATCTTAAGAGTAGGCTTTCTCCTGCTTCCCCCGCATAAAAAAACCCCTGATAAAGCCATATCCAAACCCACCGATATGTGCCCAGTAACCTACTCCTGAAGTTTCAGCGTCTTTTATTTCCAAAGTCTCCCACCCGGCCATTACTTGCTGAATGATGTAAAATCCTAAAAATAAAAATGCTGATACTCGGAAAGAAAAGAAGATAAAAAGCACTCTGATTTTAGAAGAAGGGAACATAACCAGATAAGCTCCTAATGTTGCCGAAATAGCGCCCGAAGCACCGATACAAGGGATTGAACTTCCTTTTAAAACAAAACAGTGTACCAAGGCAGCTACTACTCCGCCAACCAAATAAAATATCAGGAATCGAAAACTACCGATAGTAATCTCAATATTATCTGCAAAAATCCAGAGGAAAATCATATTACCTATAAGGTGCATCCAGCCGCCATGAAGAAACATGCTGGTGAATAATGTATGCAAATTTTGTCCCTGCCAGATTTGATTGGGAGTGGCTCCGTAGGTATAAAAGAAATTCTGCATCTGCTCGGGGCTTAATTGCAGCTGCTGCCAAAAAATATAGCAGTTGAATATAATGAGCAAGGTAGTAAATATGGGTTTTGATCGTCCCCTAACATTATCATCACCTATCGGGAAAAACATAAGTCTGGATTAATTAGAATTTAAACTTTAAAGTGATGATTCCATCCCCAAAGGTATTTCTATTTATACAGGTTAAATTAGTAAAAGTTTAGGTTGAAAGCACTAAAGTAAATTACTTGATTTTTGAAGTCTTTAAAGTTTACGTCTTTTTTGCAACCTTAAAAATTAATGCTCGTAACAACAAATACAAATTCCCAATGATTAAACTTTTGTACTTTTATTAACTCTAAATTATATGATTCTGTTCTCCTCCACTAAGAAATCAAAAGCACAAATAGCATTAATATTTACATGCTCTAAAGTGACGCCATCTAACTGGAACTTGCGTTACACTTTCTTAAACTAATAACCTAAACTTCTTAAATGCGAATGAAGACCAGGTCTGATTACTAATTAACAATCAGCTTGTAGCCTTTACCGTGTACGTTTAAAATTTCGACTTTGGGATCGTCTTTTAAATACTTCCTTATTTTACTGAGAAAAACATCCATACTGCGGCCATTGAAATAGTTATCATCATGCCAGATACTAAGCAGTGCTTCTTCGCGAGTGAGAACAGTATTTTTCTTAATACATAGTAATCGCAACAGTTCGGCTTCTTTGGTAGATACCTTCTGCTGGGCATCATCTCTCCTGATCACCTGGTTATGGTAATCGAATAAATAATCGCCAATTTCAAACTTATCTATTTCTACGGAAGTATTTTTTTCCTGATTAACTGTTCTCTTTAACAGTGCATTAATCCGTAATAACAACTCTTCGATACGGAAAGGTTTGGTAATGTAATCATCGCCGCCAAGGTTAAAAGCTTCAGATTTATCTTCCATCATTGCTTTCGCGGTAGCAAAAATGATGGGCACATCAGGGTTAATTTTTCTTATATCCTTACCGAGAGTGAAGCCGTCTTTTTTAGGCATCATCACATCAAGAATGCAAATATCGAAACGCTCTTTTGTAAAAGCTTTAAAGCCGAGATCCCCATCGGTAGCCAAAACAACTTCATACTTCCCTTTTAATTGAAGATAATCTTGCAAGATCAAACCCAGGTTTGGGTCGTCTTCAACTAATAAAACTTTTTTCTGTTTCGTACCGGCTGTGTCTTCCATGGCTTGTCTAATTCAAAGGGATCGTTATCTCAAATTCAGAGCCATGTTCCTTCTCACTTTTCGCTTTGATACTGCCGTCGTGACGTCTGATAATATTATTCACATAACTTAATCCCAGGCCAAAGCCTTTAACGTCATGTAAATTTCCTGTCGGGATTCTATAAAACTGATCGAATATCCTGGATAGCTGATCCTTACTAATTCCAATTCCTTTATCTGCAACTCTGATGATCAGGTTTCTTCCACTGGTTAAAGTTGTGATCGAAATTTCGGGATTGTCTTTACTATATTTTAAAGCGTTATCAATCAAGTTGTAAATTACATTACTTAAATGGAGTTCATCGCCATTTACGGTCGACCTCGTAGCATCAAGATGCAGGTTTGTTATCGCCTCTTTCTTTTGAAACTGAAGCTGCATACTATCGCTAACCGCGGCAATCAATTCATTCATATCAACAGGCTTAAAATCAAGTTTCAGATCTCCTTTATCAATCTTTGCGATATTTAATACCCGTTCGATATGATTGCCGAGGCGAACATTTTCGTCATAAATAATGCCCGCCAATCGGGTTATTCTGCTTTTATCTTCTGTAATCTCGGGATCTTTTAATGCTTCACTTGCAATCATAATCGTAGCCACCGGAGTTTTAAACTCGTGGGTCATATTATTGATAAAGTCAGTTTTCATTTCTGAAATTTTCTTTTGTCTGATGATGAGGTGAATGGTAAAGCCAAAGCAGAAAAGTAAGATCAGCAGGAGTGCTGCTGATGAACCCATCATAAACCCCATATTCGAGAGAATCACAGAATTTTTATTTGGGAAAGTAACCATTAACATTCCCGCATCCCGAATCATATCGTTAGGGAATAGAACAGTTCTATAAGTGTTTTGGGGCTCAAAATCGACGGACATCGAAGCATTTCTGAATATAAGTGCGCCAAATTTTCGGGCCGAGGCTACTTGGTAAGCATAATATGAGTTGATTCCCGCGTTTTGAAATTCAGCCCGCAACATAGAATCGAGATAAAGCGGGTTGATGCGTTTTTTTAGTGGAACATTTACCTCATTCAATTCCGTTTCCAAATCCTCGAAAACGGCTTTCTGCTTTTCAGAACGGATTGAATCCTGAATTTTTGCCACCCGTTTCTGTTGCGATACCTTCACCTGCTGAAGCTCGCGCAATGCAGATCTGCTTAACTTTTTTATTTTAACTTTTTGAAGTGTTCTTACTTGTTCACCACGCGCAGGGTCGTAATAAATATACCTGATGATTGAATCTTTTCTTTCGGGACTGAAAATTCTGGATTTAGGACTAACGCTGGTAATTTCCTGACGGTGAATACCGCCAAACCCGTCATCGTATTCGGCAACGTCTATTTTAACATCATAAAGTTCCGGCTCAGGTTCATAAGCAGACATTTCCTTAAATGCTACTATTTCGTGCCGTGCCCGAAAAATACTATCCCTAATGTTAAACAAGCTATCGGCTCGCTTTTGCTCGCGAGCTAACAAAGCCACTCGTTTCTGTTTGATTAAACGCTCTAAATTTAGGGGTTCTTCTTTAGATGAATTTTTAACAGTTTCACTTGGAACGCTGTGAGGAGAATCTTTCCTTTTGAAGTTGGAACGATGATTACGTTTCTTTAAGAAGTCATAAACCTCATATTTTTCAACTTTAGCGGCAACTTTATTTAACGATTCATTAACCGACTGATCGAACAATTGAGACTTTAAGGTATATGATTGCTTCAGAAAATATAACTGCATAGCCATAACACCGAGCAAAGCAATGCTCATTAATCCGATTATCAGGCTAATACTTTTCTTCTTCATCAAAAAAGATTTGAGATATGAGACACAAGATATGAGATCCTGCAAGGTTTCATATTGGTTTGTGAGTCATTAATCATGATGGTTTCATCTCTTAACAAAAATACACAAGTGCTTGCAAGGGAGTCGGCTTTTAACATTATTTAACACGATCGCATCATCCCTTTGGTATCTGAGAGCGAATATTAAAAAAGCGCACAACAAAAAATGGCCGTTAACGGCCATTCAATTATCTAAAGAAGATTGATTTAGAATCTGAAACCCAAACCAATTGAGGCTCTAATACCAGCCCAGGGGCCAGTAAAATCAGCTTGAACACCTTTAGAATCAACTTTTACTTCAGTGTCAACCATAGGAATTTCAAGCTCTTCTAACTCTTTCTTTAATGCCTCTTGTTCTTTACTATTCAAATCTTTAGTTCCTCTCAGGAAGCCTTTAGAGGTACCATATTGCGGACCAAGAATTGACCAGTCCAGATAAACTAGTTTGCTTAGCTTCCATTGTGCACCAAATAAAAGGCCACCTGTTGTAGTTTTTAACTCACCGCTTAATGGAATAGTTGCTTTTTGAGTATTTCCTGGGGTGGTTTCAAACTCATATTCGAAAGTTCCCAATTTAGCAGTATATTTTGCGAAACGTGCAAAAGGCGAGATATAGAAACCTCTAAAAACCCCTTTACCAAAATAGAATTTAATCTCCGGAGTAATTGCAGTATTTCCGATTTCTAAACCCTCAATATGTTTGAATGTTTCCGGGTCGTCAATTACACTTTTAAGATTACTTTTGAAGGGCAATCCCCCTTCAGGCATTACACGGTAACCAATTCCTACCGAGATCTTTCTTCCGATCTTGCGTTCGTAACTTAAGGAATAAGTGTTTAAAGCCAGTGAGGTTAAACTTACCTTCACAAGGTTTTTGCCCATTCCTCTAACTTTTGTACTGTCGGTTTGAGCGTTTGATGTTGCTGAGATGGCAACAATTGAGAGAGCGATTAAAGATTTTGTAAAAAATTTCATGCAATTAAATTTAGTTTAAGTTTCTTCATGTAATTATAAAGAAATTAATCGCATTACGTATTAACAACCAATTGGGTTATAAAAACTTAAAGAAATTTTAACAGGCTTTCTAAGCGCATTCCTCTGGAACCTTTAATTAGAATTGAAGCATCCTTTATTAAGTTGGTACCTAGGTAATTGGCAACTTCATCAATCGTTTTGAAAAATACAGCGTTTGCCAAATTGCATTTATAAAAGTTTTCACCTGCAAAAATTCGCTCATTAGCATCAGTGGTTATCGCCTTATCAACTATGGCCTGGTGCTCAGCCAGCGATTCATCCCCCAATTCAAACATATCGCCCAGAATGATGATTTTTTTCTCGGCTTTCAAAGCTGAAAAATTATCCAACGCTGCAACCATGCTGCTTGGGTTGGCATTATAGTAATCGCAGATCAACGTATTATTTTCGGTTTTGGTTATCTGCGATCGGTTATTTCCTGGAATATAAGAGGTTAAACCCATATTAATTTCTTCAGCACTTAGGCCGAAATGTCTTCCTATTGCGATAGCCGCCAAAATATTTTCCAAATTATATGGTCCGGTTAAATTAGTTTTAGCGCGATGGCGTTCATTTTCAGCAATCCAGTCGATTACTAAAAACGGATTATTCTCTACCAGTTCCCCTTTCAAATTAGAAGCAGTACTGGTGCTATAATAAAAAATATTTTGCAGTTGCCTTTCGTCGGCCATTTTTTTAAGACTAGTGTTATCCTGATTAAGAAATACTAATCCTGAATTTTCCTTCAGAAAATCATACAACTCACCTTTTCCTTTTCGTACGCCTTCAACTCCACCAAACCCTTCCAAATGCGCTTTTCCAACATTCGTAATCAAACCCATAGTTGGTTCAGCAATTCGACTAAGTGCTGCAATTTCTTGCTTATGATTGGCTCCCATTTCGATAATTGCAATTTCGATATCGCCACGAATAGCTAAAATCGTTAAGGGAACGCCTATGTGATTGTTGAGATTCCCCTGCGTTGCGTAAGTCTTGTATTTAACTGAAAGAACTGAGTTGATCAGTTCTTTGGTTGTCGTTTTTCCATTAGATCCGGTTATACCGATAAATGGAATCGAAAGCTGGTTTCTGTGATAATTGGCGAGTTGTTGAAGTGTACTTAAAACATCGTCTACCAGAATCGTTTTATCATTAATTTGATAGCCTGGATTATCAATCACCGCATACGCTGCTCCTGCCTCAATTGCGTGTTCTGCGAAAGCGTTACCGTCAAAATTCTCGCCTTTTAAAGCGAAAAAAATACTTCCGGTACTAACGTTACGGGTATCCGTAGAAATTTCCGGATGTTGTAGGTAGATTTTATAGAGTTCTTCAATTTGCATATACGCCGCCTTTATGCAATAATATTAAATTGTAAATAATTGTTAGCAGCATCTGCCTTTTTATAATCCTTAATTACTATTAGATTAGTAAAATGAAGAAATATTTTTCGCTGTTTTTCTACCTGTTATGTCTTCAACCCATTTTTGCCCAACAAATAAAATCTCCCTCACAGTTTTTAGGCTATAAACTTGGTGAAAAGTTTACTCCTTATTACCGTATGATTGAGTATTTCCAATACGTTTCGCTTGCTTCGAAAAATATTAAGCTGCAGGAATATGGAAAAACCAACGAGGGGAGATCCTTACTGGTTGCTTTTATCGCATCGGATGAACATATAAACCGCCTTGAGGATATCAAAAATAATAACCTTCGACTTAGCGGGGTCAAAGAAGGCGCCGCAAACGTTAATCAACCCGCGATTGTATGGTTAAGTTATAACGTGCATGGCGATGAAGCGGTTTCAACCGAAGCTTCGATGAAAACGTTATACGATCTGGTTGATCCCCAAAATTCAAAAACGAAAGCCTGGCTTTCGAACACCGTGGTGGTGATAGATCCCTGTTTAAATCCGGATGGCCGCGAACGATATGTCAATTTTTATACCTCAGTTGCCAATTCGGTAGCTGATGCCACTCCTTACAGTCGCGAACATATTGAACCCTGGCCTGGCGGTCGTTCTAATCATTATTACTTTGATTTAAACCGCGATTGGGCCTGGCAAACTCAAATAGAAACACAAAGCCGGATGGCACTTTACAACAATTGGCTGCCGCACATCCATGTTGATTTTCATGAGCAGGGTATAAACGATCCGTACTATTTTGCTCCTGCAGCGGAACCTTTTCATGAAGATATAACCAAATGGCAAAGAGAATTTCAAACCACCATTGGTAAAAACAATGCCCGATACTTTGATGAAAAAGGCTGGTTATACTTCACAAAAGAGCGATTTGATTTATTATATCCGTCTTACGGGGATACTTACCCCACCTATAACGGTGCCATTGGAATGACCTACGAACAAGCTGGTTCTGCGGAAGCCGGACTTGCAGTAATAACCAAGACTGGCGATACACTTACCTTAAAAGACAGAATTGAGCATCACAATACCACTGGTTTATCTACCATCGAAGTAACATCTTTAAACGCGGCAAGGGTGGTGTCTGAGTTTGAAAAATTTTATGCAACTAGCTTGTCTAGTCCATCCGGACAATATAAAAGCTATGTAATTCAAGCCGATAATTCAGACAGGTTAAAAAACCTAGCATCGTTATTAACAAAAAATGGAATAGCATTCGGATACGGTTCCTCGAAAAACGCCAACGGCTTCAATTTCTTTTCAGGAAAAACCGAAAACTTTGAAATTGACAAGTCCGACATGGTAATTAGTGCCTATCAGCCAAAATCGATTTTAGTTAAGGTACTCTTCGAACCACAAACGTTTGTATCTGACTCCGTAACTTATGACATTACTGCCTGGGCACTTCCCTATGCCTACGGCTTGAAAGCTTATGCGAGTAAACAGGCTCTTAAACCTTCATCTGTTAATTTATATCCAGAGTCTAATTCAACACAAACTACTCAAAATGCTGTGGCTTATGTCGCAAATTGGGGGTCGGTGGCCGATGTTGGTTTTCTGGCCAGCCTAATGAAAAACAATATCAAAGTTCGCTACTCTGCGATCCCTTTTGAAGTCGCAGGTAAAAAATTTAATTCGGGATCATTGATCATTACACAAGCCGGTAACGAAAGACTTGGAAGCAATTGGGGATCAACCATTAGAAACCTGGCCAAAGAGGCAGGAATCATCGTTAAGCCTGTACTAACAGGATTTATGGAAAAAGGTGCAGACTTGGGATCTGATAAAATTAAGTTTATTCAAAAACCTAAAATTGCACTGGTTGGAGGAGAAGAAACTTCCTCACTTGCATTTGGAGAGATCTGGCATTTCTTTGAACAGCAAATCCACTATCCTCTTTCAGTTATCAGGGCTCAGGATGTTAAGCATATCAATCTAAACGATTTTGATGTTTTGATCTATCCTAATGGAAGTTATGAGGATTTAGCCAGCGAAAAAATGCAATACTGGATTCAAAATGGCGGAAAACTAATTGCCATGGAAAATGCTCTTACTCACCTTGCCGGGAAAAAAGGTTTTGCTTTAACATTGAAGGAGCCTGCTAAAAACGAAAAAGGCAAAAACCCTTATCAGCAAATAAAAAAATATGAGAACCGGGAACGAGAAAGTGTGCAAAGCAATATTCCGGGGGCCATCTATAAAATCAACCTTGATAACACCCATCCACTCGGTTATGGATTCCCCGACTTTTATTTCACCTTAAAACGAGATAGCAAAATTTACAATTACCTTGATACAGGTTGGAATGTGGGCACACTTAAGCAAAATAATTACGTTACCGGTTTTGTAGGCAACCAAACTAAAAAAACGCTAGCCGATGGCTTATTATTCGGCGTGCAGGATATTGGAAACGGCTCTGTAGTTTATTTGGCGGAAGATCCACTGTTTAGAGGTTTTTGGGAAAATGGCAAGCTACTTTTTAGCAATGCCATTTTTATGGTTGGTAATTAAGTCAAGTCTTAGCTGTAGATCCATTGAAGTCAGTATCGCTTTTACATCACCGTCATTTTTTGAATTTTAGCTTTTTAATTTTGAATTAATATCACGTTATCCAATCCAAATAGTTCTCACGATTTATCGTTTCAAATTCTGCTTTAGGATAATTCTTAGCAAAAAATGCCGGTATGCGTTTTTTTACCTGTCCCCATTTCATATCCGCCGCCTGGATGCTTCCCGCACTTTCTTCAATCAAATCTATTTCCTGCTGATCATAAGTTCTCCAGAAATAGTAACGAGAGTCTTTCTTCTGGTACGCATTCTTTTTGATCCGCTCGTAAATGCAGTAATTTTCCCAAAGTAATCCCATGTCGTTCCGGTTAGGCGGAAGTCTGAAATCGTTGATAATGGCATTTCGTATACCATTATCAAAAAAGTACCATTTAGAAGATTTTGTAATTTCCTTCCTAAGGTTTGAACTATAACCTCCTAATTTAAAGAGGATATTTACTTTCGATAATAAATCCAGGTAACGTTCAACGCTGTTTTTACTCATTCCTAACTGCTTTCCTAGTTCATCATAAGCCACTTCGCTCCCGGCCTGGTAAGCAATTAGTTTTAATAAATCATAAATCTTACTGCTGTTCTTAATGCTTTCTAAAACCAGAATATCTTTCAAAAGATAGGCGTTAACCAAATCCTTTAAATATTCGGCCTTTTCTTCAAGAGTATCTAAATTGAATATTTCAGGATAGGAGCCATAAATTAAACGTTCATCCAGGTTTTGGCGTGTCTGTATCAGGTTTTCATTACTAACAAGCTCCGTTTGCGCTATCGGATAAAGATTAAAAGTGAAACTTCTTCCGGTAAGCGGTTCGCCGGTTTGGTTATTTAAATCAAATGCTGATGAACCGGTAGCGATAATAGTGATATCCAATTCGTCGATCATCAGTTTCAGAATCTTTCCAATATCGGGAATCACTTGCGCTTCATCTATTATAAGCACCTTACTATTGCCTACAAGCCGTTTATAATTAGCTACAGTTTTTACGCTTAGAAGATCCTTTACGTCGTTATCTTCCGCATTTAAATGCAGAAACGGTTGTTGTAATTCTTTTTCTAATTGCTTTATCAGGAAGGTTTTTCCAACCCGGCGAGTACCAAATAATAAGATTACTTTATTTAATCCGATCTTACTTTGTATCTGTTGAATAAAGGCTCGTTGAATAAACATAACCCAAAGATATAACAAAAAAACGTTAATTCAGTCAATATACTGACTGAATTAACGTTAATTCAGTCAACTAACTGACTGAATTACTCTTTTAAGCTTTCAACCGGATTGATAATTGCTGATAATCGCGCAATCGCATCGTCAAGGCTGGTTACATTTTCGAAAGAAATTCGTAGGGAATTTTTGACTTCTTTCATATTACAATCGAATGGATTTTGCTGTACATACTGAAGCAGCCGTGTAAATTGATCTGTTTCAAAGTACCCCGATTGCTGATCAGAAATAAAATATCCTTTAAGGGAATTCTTTTTAAAAGATATTTTTTCAAAGCCAATTGCTTTTCCCAGCCATTGAAGCTTTAGTGTTTTAAGTAACTCTCGAACTGGCCTCGGCACCGGCCCAAACCGATCCTGAAGCTTCAGCGCAAAAGCATCCAATTCATCTTCCGTTTCAAGCTTCGATATTTCAGTATAGAGATTATACCTTTCGGTGATGTTGGTAACATAACTATCAGGAATTAAAACCTCCAGATCGGTATCAATCTGCGTAAAAGAGATAAACGGTTTGGGTTTTTCATCCTTAAACAAATCCTTAAACTCATCTTCCTTCAACTCCTGAATCGCTTCGTCTAAGATTTTATGATACATTTCGAAACCTATTTCGGCTATAAAACCGCTTTGTTCGGCGCCTAAAAGGTTTCCGCTTCCGCGGATGTCTAAATCGCGCATGGCCACATTAAATCCGCTTCCTAAATCAGAAAATTCTTCTATGGCGCTTAAGCGTTTTCTGGCTTCGGATGTTAGCGTAGATAACGGAGGACTTAACAGATAGCAAAAAGCTTTTTTGTTCGAGCGCCCAACACGGCCGCGCATCTGATGCAAATCACTCAAACCAAACATGTGCGCATGGTTGATAAGAATTGTATTTGCATTTGGTATATCAAGGCCGGCTTCAATAATTGTGGTAGCTACTAATACATCGTATTCGCCATCCACAAATTTCAGCATCACATCTTCCAAAGCATCCCCATCAAGCTGGCCGTGGGCAATTCCAATTCGGGCTTTCGGGACCAGTTTCTGTATCAACCCACCAAGCTGAGCCAAGTCTTGTACCCGGTTATGTATAAAGAAGATTTGTCCGTTTCTGTCTATTTCAAATTCAACCGACTCTTTAATCAATTGCTCATTAAACACATGCAATTCCGTCAATACCGGCTGGCGATTTGGCGGTGGAGTTGAAATGATTGATAGATCGCGCGCACCCATCAATGAGAAATGCAAGGTTCTCGGAATTGGAGTTGCGGTTAAGGTAAGTGTGTCGACGTTTGCTCGAAGGTGCTTTAATTTCTCTTTAACGCCTACCCCAAATTTTTGCTCTTCATCAATAATAAGTAAGCCAAGATCTTTAAATTTTACATCCTTACTTACAATGCGGTGGGTGCCGATAATGATATCAACTTTTCCATCTGCGAGTTTTTGAAGCGATTCTTTAATTTGTTTAGCTGATTTAAACCGATTGATGTAATCGATGTTGCAAGGAAAATCGGCTAACCTTGCACTAAACGTTTTATAATGCTGTAAAGCGAGGATAGTGGTAGGAACCAAAATAGCAACTTGCTTGCTATCGCTCACCGCCTTAAACGCAGCTCTAACCGCAATTTCGGTTTTACCAAAACCCACGTCGCCACAAACCAAACGATCCATCGGGTGCGGCGACTCCATGTCTTTTTTTACATCTATAGTTGCTTTTTCCTGGTCGGGAGTATCTTCATAAATAAAAGACGCCTCAAGTTCTGTTTGAAGATAAGTATCTGGTAGAAAAGCATTTCCCGTTTGAGCTTTACGAACAGCGTAAAGCTTTATTAAATCGCGGGCAATGTCTTTAACTTTTTTTTTTGTGGTTTTTTTAAGCTTTTCCCAGGTATCGGTTCCCAACTTATTCATTTTAGGAACGGTTCCTTCTTTTCCAGAATATTTCGAAATGCGGTTTAGCGAGTTGATGTTGACGTAAAGCAAATCATTATCCGCATAAATCAGCCGAATCATTTCTTGCGTTTTGCCGTTTACCTCCACTTTTTCCAAACCGGCATACTTGCCGATACCGTGATCGATATGAGTTATATAATCGCCCGGCTTAAGTTCTTTAAGCTCTTTTAAAGTTATGGCTTGGGTACGAGTGTATCCTTTTTTTAGCTTGTATTTATAATATCGATCGAAAATTTGATGATCGGTATAGCAAGCCAATTTTTGCTCATAATCAATAAAGCCTTCCCGTAAGGAAGTATTGATGGAATTAAACTTTACGGTTTTGTCGATATCATCAAAAATTGCAAATAAACGTTCTGCCTGACGAGCAGAGTCGGTAAATATTATATTATTAATCCTCTCAGCTTCATTCTTCTTAATGTTATGAATAAGAAGGTTAAAATCTTTGTTAAATGAAGGTTGCGGCCTTAGCTCAAAAGATATGGTTTCACTAGGCTGATAAAAAAACTGTTTCCCAAACTCAATAATAGCAAACTCTTTTAACTGATCGGCAACCAGCTTTTCATCCGTAAAGCTAAACTTAGGATCAATCCAATCCTGATTTTGCGTCTTGGTATCTGCCGGAAGCGCCTTCCATAAAGCCGTGGCTTTTTTATACCCGTCTTTTAAAACATCAAAGGTAAACTGAACATCTTTAAACCAAACGCTGGTACTTTTATCAATGTACTCAAGAAGAGAAATGTTATGTTCCGTCAAAAACTTCGACTGCACATTGGGTACAATGGTCACACTTTT
The DNA here is from genome assembly GCA_031382725.1 of Sphingobacteriaceae bacterium. GTDB lineage: Bacteria > Bacteroidota > Bacteroidia > Sphingobacteriales > Sphingobacteriaceae > Paradesertivirga. The sequence goes on from JANMZB010000152.1 coordinate 19,397, forward strand.
AACATGCTCCTGCGAAAGCTGATCTTCAATTTGAAACGTCCTGATGCTTTCAACGAAATCGCTAAAAAACTCGAACCGATAGGGCAATTCATTTGAGAATGAAAAAATATCGACAATACCACCTCTTATAGAAAACTGACCAGGCGCATAAACGAAATCAACACGTTCGAAATCGTATTCAATTAAAAATTCATTGATGAAATCAATATCCAGTTTATTGCCTTGGGAGATTTCAAGCGTGTTTTTTTCTAAAGAATCGCGGTTTATTACGCGTTCGGCTAAAGCCTCCGGATACGTAACGATTAATTTTCCGAATTCTGTGGAATGGATTAATTCATTAAGTACTTCAGCTCGCTGAAGTACATTTCCCGGATCAGGTTGCGTGAATTCAAATGGCTTTCTAAACGATGATGGAAACATCAGGATCTCCTTATCCATAAGATTTTCCAAATCGCTCTGGAAGTAAGATGCCTCCTCCCGGTCGGGAAATACGAAAAGCAAATTACCGTGATTTAAAAAGTATAAAGCAGAAGCGATCATTGCATCGCTGGATCCAATAAGCCCTTTTAAGTGAACTCGGGGATTTCTTGAAGCATTTAAAACTTTCGCCAAAGTGAGAACCCTGGGATCGGATTTATATAAATTTAAAATTTCTTTTATGTTCAAAATCGCAATTTCTGCGGCAAATATACCAGCTAGACTTTGTTAATTTCAACTTATAATCTCTTTGCCGGCCCATTTTTTTAGTGTTCAAAAATCTCAAATCGGGGAATCCAGAATTTAATGTACATAAAAATATACAATACCCTCAGTAGGCTAATTTAAAAAACTGTCCTTAAGTGATTTAAACCTCATTAATGAGAAGACTACCAGTTTGGTGTGTTTTTTGAAATAACACTTGCGTAAATTAATTACTTTGTTATGAAACGTTCTAGAGAATTTAAAATCAGGTTATTTTGCATGTTTACTTGTATTTTAATGGGTGCATCAGTAATTAACTCTTGCAACACCAGCGGGTATCAACATGTTAGTGTAAGTAAAGTGAAATAGGAACTTTCCTGCTTCGGTTAATGCGCAATAACTCAATTGCGATTAATATACTTCCTCTTTATTTACCATTTGAAATGGGGCGCACACACTTGCATTTCAATCTTCTTATCAAAATCTCATAGTTGTAGGAACATTTTAATGCTAAGTAGTGTTAGATAGTTTAAAACAACATTGAATATGAAGAATGCCTTGAAATACGGTTTATTTATCGGTGCTTTATCTGGCTTATGGATTTTATTA